>JAHZJZ010000227.1 GCA_022600655.1 Campylobacterota bacterium
GTTGATAATATATTTATTAATGGGGAAATTATTATTAAATAAACAACTAACGTCTTCAAGACGATAGTTGTTTATTTTTTTGTATTTGTTTTAATGTAAAGATAACCCGTATCTTCAGCAACTTGAATTTTTGCAAGAATATTCCAGTTACCTGCTAAATCAATTTTAGCTGTACTATTGTAACTTCCCTCACTGTATGTAAATGAGTTTAAGTTAATATCATACATGTCTTCTATAGATCTTGTCACTTGAAAGGTTATGTTTGCATCATCAACAGCTTTATTTGTCTGTTTGTCGTTGATAACAACAGAGATTGTATTTTCTCCGATAAGCAATATATTTTGATTTGTACTCTGTTTTTCTAAAGAACGATAACCTAGAAATGCATCTTTTATCTCTAAACCAATTGTTCTTTCATTAACTGTAACTTTAGTATCATAACGTAAATTAAACTTATGATTTTTAATCATCATATCATTAAAGTTATCATCAACATGTTGGTAGGAGTCTAAAAAGCTTCTATCTTCATAAACAGGTGTATCTACAGCACTTTTTACTGTCCAGATAATCATAGCAAAGGTGAAACCAAATATAGCAAAGAAAAAAAGTAACCATAAGTGGTACTTTTGTATCCCTTTTTTTTCACTTTTCATCTATCTTTTCCTTGCTCTAAGTACTGCATAAGTATAGGCTAATAGACCAGTAATCACGATAAAGTACATGAATACTTTCCAGACTGAAGTAAAGTTTGTGTTACCACTTCCAATGCTAGATTCTAGTTTTAGACCTTTAACTTCTGCCACTCTATCAGCTACCTCAGCGTAACCATTTAAAATAGCAGCTGAGACTTTAGAGTAAGGTGTGTTTTTATCTTTTGATGCCAAAAGTGGAATAATGAAGTTATCTAAGATATCATCTTTGTCCACCATAGGTGAAACATCACTACTTGAAAGTAGATTTACATGCTTCTCTTTAACTGCCATACTCAACAGTACATAAGGGCTATCAAGTTTAGCAACAATATCATCTTCTAACCCTTTAATATAGGTATGCTTTGCTTTTATACTTTCAAACTCATTGATAGGATAAAAATCTTTAGCATAGACATAAATATTAACACCTGTTTTACTAAAAAGTTCATTACCGATTTCATCTATTTTTTGAACAGACCTAGGGTCAATCAACTTTTTACCCTCTATAAGGAAACGACTATCAATATTATTAATAAGTTGTGGAGTTGCATTATTGTCAGAGAAGCTGAACGTAGTCAATGTTATAAGGAGTGCAAAAAGCACTCCTATATTTTTAAATAGTGTTTTCATTTAACCAACAAAAACTCTAGTTGGATCTAAAAATGAAAGCATAATTGTCACTACTGCTGAAACAGCAAGTAAAATTCCTATAACTTTATCCATTATTTATCCTTCTCATTAATCCACTGCTTGTGGTTTTCTGGACTATTCATAGTTAATCCATCAAGATTTTGATTAATCTTATAAAAGTTTGTTGCATTTTCTTGTTGAACACCAATTGCAGTTACTGTTAAAACTCCAAGAATCGTTAATAGTAATGCAACAGCAATCAAGAAACCTGTAAGCCCATGAAGGAGACTAAAAAGTCCACCTTCAGTTTTTGGGTCAATTTGTGTATTTCCTGCCATATTACTCTCCTTTAATTGAGTTAAGGTATGCTGCAACTGCTTTTTCTTGAGTCTCATTTAGACGACCCTTAAAGCTTGGCATTGCACCAATTGCACCTTTTTTACCATTCTCAAGTACTTTTGTTACTAATGTATCATCATACTCAGCAATATTAGGAGCCATACCGTTCATACCTTTACCATCTACTCCGTGACATGAAGAACAAGCAGCAAATGAAGCAGGAGCCTCACCTTTCATACCACCAGCAACATATACAGCAATAGCTTCAGCATCAGCACCTTGTGCCATCATAGGAGGCATAGCACCCATTGGGTAACCAAGTCCTTGTTGACCATTTTTAATAACATCTAGAACTTGTTCTTTATTCATTCTAATAGTTAAGTCTTGAGCTTTACCGTTAATACCTTCAGCATCAACACCATGACAAGGAGCACACTGTACTAAGAATACAGACTCACCCATTGCCGCAAGACCATTTGCGTCAATATTTGTCCACTTTGAAGAGAATTTGTCATTGTACTCATTTACTTCATCATTGTATTGACCAATTTGTGAGAATTGGTTTGTTGGATAACCAACAAAGAAATACCATAACATCCAAATAATTGAACCAATAAAGATCACTCCCCAACCTACTGGAATGTTATTTTTATACTCACCAATACCATCCCAGCTCTCTTCAGCAAGTTCACCACCTGCTACATCATTTTTAATTTGATTAACATACTTTAATGCTACAAATACTGTAATAACAATAATTGCTACAGCACCTAACATTGTGAGGTCATTAATATAATCGTCACCCAGTTTAAAAGCGTCACCTGCCATGAAGTAAGTTCCAGCCATTAGAGCAACGATAAGAATAATACCACCTTTTACCAAAGAATTCATACTTTTCCTCCTTAATCGTTTTTTTCTATTTTATTATCTCTTTTTTCAAGAGGAGATGAATCAAACGAGTCATCATGAACAATGTCTGAATACTTTTCAAAGTCTCTCTCCCCTGTTTTTTGACGTTTATATAGAGAATAAGCATAACTATAAAAAACGACAAAAACAAAGAGAATAATAAAGAACTTTCCATACCCTTGAATTGTCATTATTAGCTCTTGATCCATGTTCTACCTCTTATTTTAAAGAATTTAAGTAAGCAATTAATGCTACTATTTCTGGAACTTGTCCATTTGCAACAGCATCTTTTACTTGCTGGTTTTTCATATCAGCAGCAACTGCTTTTGCTTCTTCAAGTGCAGCAGCTTGTGCTTCTTCCCAACTTCCAAGTTTAGGCATACCTTCTTGATCATATGGAACACCAAATACTGCTTTTTGAGTATTAGCATTTGCATATGCCGTTGCGATATCAGCCATATTTGTAAACTGGTGTGGGTATGCTGGCATAACTGTACCAGGAACAACAGACTCAGGGTCCATCATATGGTTTTCATGCCAGTCAGTTGTTCTATAGTTACCAACTCTCTGTAAATCTGGACCAGTTCTTTTAGAACCCCAAAGGAATGGTCTATCATAAGCATACTCACCAGAAAGTGAATACATACCATATCTATCTGTTTCAGATTTAAATGGTCTAATCAACTGAGAGTGACATGCATTACAAGAATCTTTAATATAAACTTGTCTACCTGCTAACTCTAATGTTGTATAAGGCTTTGTGCCAACTGTCGGTTGTGATGCTTTTGCAAAGTCTGGAAGAATCTCAATAATACCTGCAAAGGAAATCGTTAAAAATAAAACTACTGCAAAGAAAAATGGTCTTTGTTCTAACCAATGAAACATAATAAACCTCCTTCTTAAGACGCCATAGGCGACGCGTTTACTGGCTCTTTATCGAGCTCTCTACCTGCTGTTGCAGTTTTGTACATGTTATATGCGAACATAAAGAATCCAACTAGATATAACAATCCACCTACAGCTCTAATAGTATAGTAAGGCTGAAGTACTGTTACTGTATCAATAAATGAATAAAGTAGTGAACCATACTCATCGTAAGCTCTCCACATCATACCTTGTGTAATACCTGCAATCCACATACTTGTAAAGTAAAGAACAATTGCAACTGTTTGAATCCAGAATTGAGTCTCCATTAATGACTTAGAATAGATTTCTCTTTTATAAATTCTTGGAGCCATGTGGAATAGTGCAGCCATAACCATAAATACAACCCAACCAAGTACACCATCATGAACGTGTCCTGGAATCCAGTCTGTAA
>JAHZJZ010000228.1 GCA_022600655.1 Campylobacterota bacterium
CGATGAATAATTTATAAATATCTTCCGTGGGCAGGAATGCCCACGCTACATTACATGGTACAAATCATACCACAAATCACCTAACCATAATATTCATTTCGATATAATTCGCACGATTTTATCTCTTCTGTTTTAATTAACAGAAAATCTGATAAGAAAGGGGGTGCTTAACATGCCAGGAATTAAACTTTCACCAAGAGACTCATTTGATGACTCTTACAGAAAATTCAAAAGACAATGTGACAGAAACCTAATCGTTACTGAAGCTAGAGCTAGACAGCACTATGAAACACCAACAGAAGCTAAGAAAAAAGAGAAAATTGCTACTCGTAAAAAAATTCTTAAAAAGCTTTATATGCTTAGAAGATACGAAGCTAGACTGTAATCTTTACAGCTACTCAATATCTTTTAGAGACCACCTCTTGGAGGTCTCTTCTTTCTACTTTCAAACAGCTTTTAACAAAACCACTCCATTTTTCGCTAAAATTATATAATTGACATAACTTTTAATCAAAGGTTTATTATGAAATTTTTATCTAAACTCTTACTTTTATTATTGTTACTTAACCATTCTCTATATGCTAAAGAAGATAAAATTGACCTCTCTATGGTTATTAGTGGTGGTGTTAGTTTAGGTGCTTATGAGGCTGGATATAACTGGGCAATGGTAAAAATGCTTACCAATGTCAAAAACCATAGTCAACTAGTTGACCCTCATCTGCGTTCTGTCACAGGTGCTTCTGCTGGATCCATTAATGCTTTACTAACTGCCATGTATTGGTGTCAAAGAGATGATATTGGTGACCAAAATAGTATTGACAATAACCTTTTTTACAACACTTGGGTTGAACTTGGACTAAATGACCTTATTATTCAAGGAAGAGACCCTCATAATAAAAGTACGCTCTTTACGCGTGACACACTAAAACTCAAAGCCGATGAGATTTTAAAACATTTAAACAAACCTATCTATCAACAAGGGTGTGAAGTGCCGTTAGGCTTCTCGGTTACTAAAGCTACCCCTATTATTACTGAGTTTCAAAAGACAGGCATTCAGATTAAAAATCAACACTTTTCAATTCCTTTTACGCTCAAAGAGAAAGATAACAGGCTCACCATTCTCAATAAAACCATGCCTAAAAGTACAGACTATCATATTGCCATTCCAAGTATAGAAAACAACATCAGTAAAGTCATCAATGTACTCTTTGCCTCCTCTGCTTTTCCAGGAGCTTTTCAACAAGTTAAGCTTGACTACATCTATGAAGGAGAGCAGTACTCTAGTTACTTTATAGATGGTGGGGCTTATGATAACTTGCCCCTACAACTGGCTACAGAACTGGACAGACGAGCTGTTGATTTTGTTTTTATTGACCCTAGTAATATGAGAGGTGAGAGTAAAGCTACCGAAGAGGAAGAGAAAGAGGAACAACCCGTTGGGTTTTTAGGAGCCAATGCCTTACCACTAATTAATGCTGTTGATATTTTTCAATCGATGCGACTCTATAATGCCATTACCCAATACTTTGGTGAAGACTCACTAAATAAGCTTATACTCTCATCGCGTTATCACCCTATTGCAGGAAAGTTTTTAGGACATTTTGGTGCATTTCTAAATCAAGATTTTCGTATCTATGACTATCATGTGGGAGTCTATGATGCCATTTATCACCTATCAAAATCAATGCATGAACGAGGCTATTTTAGAGAACAGTCACAAGAGGCACTCATGAACCGACTCAAAAAAGGGTTGGGTATTGAGCAAAATCCAGAAGCACTTCATGCTTACAATCTATTTTTTCAAACAGAGTTTGGAGAGATTAACGATACAACAGTAGAAGTCAATGATAGATTTTCAGCTATCTACAGAGCATTTGACCATACCCTTAACGATGACAAACGTTATGATGTTAAAGCATTTAACAGTTTTTTAACTAAACTTGACCTCTCTTACATTCAAGATAAAGACTCTTTTATTCCCCAAAATAGAGAGGAGATTGATAACTGGTATAAAGAGCCACTTAACTTAATGATTAACCGTATTAGCACGTTAGAGAATGATTATGCTCAAATTGAGGGAAACAGTAAAGCTTTAGCTAAAGTTACCAATATGATGGCATGGATGGGTAGCAACCTAGTTAAAGAGAAAAAAGGGTTTCACATTCCCCTTAACATTCCCGAAGATAAAAGTAATAGCACCCTTGCCAATGTTCTAAAAGCCTTACCAAGTGAAATTACCAACGATGTTAAAAACGGAGGTGTCGGAGTCTCATACAACGCCTACTTCTACCAAAAAGAGAGCTACATGGATGCTTTTGAGGGGAAGATATCTTATAACCAAAGTGATGACATCAGTAGTTTTTTACGATTTGACTTCAATGCATTCAAAGAGTATCAAGACTTTTTAAAAGTGGGTGTGGGTGCCAGTTTTTTTGGAAACGTTGAGTCAACATTTTATGATGAAGAGGGTCTATATGGCTTCAATACTTATGTAGACCTACTTGACATCTTTAGACTCACCTATGTACGACGCTTTGATCACCCAACTGAGAGCAACTATATCTACTTTGGGTTAAGAAATCTACCTAGTCTTATCTATTGGTTACAGCGATAATTTGATACAATTCATTCAAAATTACCTTAAAGGGATACACATGACATTCACCACCCCACTACAACAAGATGCTATAAAAATTATGCTTTTGGGTTCAGGAGAGCTTGGTAAAGAGGTTGCCATAGAGGCACAACGACTTGGTATTGAAGTTGTTGCTGTTGACAAGTATGAAAATGCTCCTGCACACTTGGTAGCTA
>JAHZJZ010000014.1 GCA_022600655.1 Campylobacterota bacterium
AAAATTATCTATTTTATATGTATAACTTAGAATCTCTTCTATACAATTTACAGTAAAAACAAGAGGTATGTTAACAGATATCATCTCCTTGGCCAAAGTAAAGTCACATAAAATTAAATCTACCTCTTCTTCTATTAAAATATCATTTGCACTCTCTATATCTAATGCCACTAAAATATCATTCTCTTCACCCAACAACTCAATGACGCTGTCAATCGTATCGATATGATTATCTACTACTAAAAGAGTATATGAACAATCATTCTCTTTGCTTTTTAGACGAAGTGTTTTTAACTCATCAATAACCTCTTTAAGTTGTATTGTAAATGCTATCCGATACGCTTCACTTGAGGGTTCACTGTGTAACTGATGAGCCACTTGAGTTAAGGGTACCATACCTAATGTCGCAGCAATACCTTTAATACTGTGCATTAAATCTTCTAACTCATCATCCAACAGCAATAGTACCTCTAGCTTTTCATAACGATTTAAAAAATTATCTAAAATACTAAGGTATAGTGTTTCATTACCATTTAAATATTTTAATCCTAATGTGGTATCTATACTTTCATATTTCTTTATCAACTTTATCACCTCAACTATTCATCTAAAACAAAATTTTAACAACATAATTGGTCATAAAAATGAAAAATGTAATAGTGTGACAATAAATATCATTATTTTCTTCTTAATAATGCTTTTAACACTTTATCAATACTTGTAAATCGCAACAGTTGTTTAAAATCCTAACAGAATTTAAATAAAAAAAGTTAAAATTATGCTATTAATTCTTTCACTTAAAATATTGGAGCGTCATGAAACATACTAACACCCCAGGGCTTAATTCACAAAAGATACTCAATGGAGCTATCATTTTTCTTATTATTATTGCCCTACTACTTTTTGGTTACTATCTGTTAACCGAAAACAAAAGCGAGACTATAACTCATAACAAAGAGACAAAAAGTCATACCCAACTTAATATAAACAAACAAGAACTTTTTCCTACACTCAACAGTGAATTTAACTTTGAAACAGTTCATGGTACTAACATCAACATTCAAGCATCAGATAAACAGTTTAAAATTAAAGGAATGGAAGAGAAACTTGTTTTTCTTAAAATTTTTGGTTGGGATTGTAAATATTGTAAAAAAGAGATACCTGAACTTATTAAGTTAAAACGAGATTTAGGAGATACTTTTGAGGTAGTTGCCATTGAAGCACAACACGCCTCTAAAGAAGAGTCATTAAAACAGATGGAAGAGCTAGGAATCAACTATCATATTATTGCTGGAGATCAATATCCACGATTTCAAAACTATCTTAAAGCTCACTATGGATGGAGTGGTAATATTATCCCATTAACCATTGTATTAAATAAACAAGGCAATATCTTAGCATTTGAAGCAGGTGCTAAATCTTATAGCCTCGCAGAACTTATAAAAGCATCATTAACTAGAGATAAAAATGGTCAATAACAGCAAAATACTCTTAGGTACTATTGGATTCATGGTTACCTCTAACTACCTTCTCTATGCACAAAATGTAGAGATAGGGTGTAGTATTGAAGTATCTAATAAACAAGAGACAAGTTGTGAAGAAGAAAACCCTTTTAAAGAGAAAACCTTTCTTTTAAAAAATTTAGAAGTAAATAATGAAGAAGCTAAAAAAGTTCAAGAGCCTAGCAATCAAAAAATAGACATTAACAAAAATTTAACCTCAGTTAATGTCAAATATAAAAAAAAGAATTTTTTAATCCAGAGAGAGACAAAGAGTAAAGATTTTTCCTGTCCACCCTACTGCTTACAACCTATTACTATAGCCAATGTCAAAACGGTAGGAGAGCTAGAGACATTAAAGTTTATAGCCTCATTAGAGAATCAAAAAGATGCCATTTTGGTTGATGCTAGAACCACGGCATGGTATAAAGAGAGTACCATCCCTACAGCTACCAATATTCCTTATACAATGCTAAGTCACAAGAGTAAACATCGTAATACAATTTTAAAACTATTAGGTGCTAAAAAGCTACAAGGAAAATGGTATTTTAAACATGTTCAGAAACTTCTTATTTTTGATAGTGGAGTATGGGATTTTCAAGCAAACCAAATGATTACAACGCTAATCAAACTAGGATATCCTCAAAGCAAAATACTCTACTACCGTGGTGGTCTTAGAAGTTGGCAAGAAGCTGGACTAACACGCTTCTAAGGGTTTGGTGATGCCACTACCTCATTGGAGATAATACCATCTAGTTTAGTACTGGTTTCATGTAGATTTGCAAACGGAATAGCATTATCAATCTTAGCTACCTCTTTAGGAGCAATATAAACAGTCTCCTCTTTTACTAAGGGCTTATTGGTTCGTAATGGAGAGATTTTACCCTGCTCTATCTTATCTTCTATATTCATATCAACAGTATTAACAGAGGGTAAAGAGATAATATCTTCATTAGGCATCTGTTTTTGTAACGCTAGTTGATATCGTTGTGCATCGGTTAAACCTACAGGTTCTTGCTTCTGTTCAACTTTAAGATTCTCCTCTTTAGGATTTTGTTGACTCTGAACCTGTTTAGGTTCAACTTTAACAATAGCAACTTTTTTAGAGTCAATCAAAACTCTCTTTTTTAGAGGCTCTTTTTTTACTATTGCTTTACGTGGCTTCTCCACATTAGTCGAAGTTACCTTTTTCTTAATATCTCTTTTTGGGTTAGCTTTTAGTTGAATCTTTTTTTTGTCTACTTCAGCTCTGTCGGCTAAAACTTTTAAATCTGATAATATAGTTTCAATCTCATCCTCTGTAGGAGGATGCTCTTTACTTTCATCTCTCTCCTCCTCTTCTATCACCATTTGTAACTGAGAGATTATATCTTTAGAGTTTACGGATGAGACCAGCTTAGTATTATTAAAACTATTAATGGTTGAGAGAGATAACCAACTTTCAATTTTTTCATATACCTCTTGACTCTCCACCAAACCAGAGATAAGAAGCTTCTCTCCTTTGTACTCTATCTCCCCTTCACTATACTCTTCAACCAAAGTTTTCACTAACTTTTCAAGAATCAAAACCCTCTCTTCACTATACTCAAAAGCTGGGTTAATATGAATTTCATGATTCAGCTTATCTTTACTCAAACCATTTAACAAACGTAAAGGTGTCTCTTTTTTAGAAAAAGTACCTGTAAAAATAAGCTCTCCACTCTTTGCTTTTTTCATAGAAAACTTCATACTCTTTTTAGGTAAATCTATCGCGGGTATTTCTATTACACTTACCGTTTGATTACTTTGCTTTGAAAGCACTTCTTTATTGACTAAAAAATATATCATACCTACTACTACCAATATTAGTAATAGTAACACTATTTTTTTTA
>JAHZJZ010000229.1 GCA_022600655.1 Campylobacterota bacterium
AAAACTAAAACACCAATTCAACATCTTTAGCAACTTTTATCCAATACCCTTTATGTTTTTCAAATCTCTTAAACTCATCCTGACTTCCCTCACCTTGGATAGCCAAGAGATTATCTGTACCGACTTGACTTTTAATCTCTGATAGTGTCAACTCACTATAGGGGCTAATGATATTCCATCCAGCTTTTAAAGTGATGCTTCCTACTTTGGAACGGTTTTCTACACTTAAACTGGCTGAGTTTTTTAATTTTATCCAATACCCTTTACCCTCTTCTAAAGCTATAAAATCATTTAAAAAATCTAAACCTAGGTCGCTATATTTTTTTTGATAGGTTTTATCTTTTCCTTGGACTACCTCTAAGTTCTCTTCTCCAAGTTCTTTTTTTAACTCTGATAGACTCAATACTTGGTCAAATCCTATCAAGTTCCAACCAGCATGTAGTTGATAAACTTCCATTGTATTAAAGGAGTCAATCACAAAATTTTCATCATCATTCTTTTTAAAATTTAGTCGTTTGCTTAAGCCATCTATCGTTATATCAAAACATGGAGCAGATGCATCACAATGATTCGCAGATATATTGGCATCAAGTAGCGTTCCTTGTGGTGAAGCTTGAAGTAGAAATACCCTTATGTCTTGGCTTACTGGAACTAATGAACCATAAGTAATTCTATTTCGCACAGCTTTACTACTGGTTCGTGTCTTATAGACAATGGTCTCAGGATTTATAACAAACTGACCATCATGCAGAGAGTTGGCAACAATTCGTGCTGTTACGGTACTGTTTGCCTCTTTATCCAACATACTACAGAGTGGGTTAAGTAGTAGTTTTTTTGAACTCTCTAACTTCAAATTGACCTTTTCGTAGTGGTAACTACACTCTGTAGTATTATTCTCCTCATCGGCACTGTACCAGTACTCTTTGACATTAGAAGCTCCTCTGTCATCTTTGGTCTTAAAGCTATCGACCACCATATAGTTACCATCGTCCAAAGCAATCAAGTAACGGTAAAAAAACTGTAACCATCCAAACTCATCATCTTCTTTTCCGTAAACCATACTCCCATCAGCGACAAAAGCTTTATGTCCACTAATATCAATAGTCTCCAGTTCTCCTCTTGCTCCATAAATCTGACTGCTGTTAATCCAATCATCATTGTAGTTTCCACCTGTATAGTGTTCATCCGTTGCATCTTCGACCACCAAAGTGTTTGCTCCAAGAGCGATATTATCCCAAAGTTCTGTCTCACCATCTTTGACCAAATAGCCTTGGTTACTCGAAGTCTTACCTATCTCTCCATACCCAAAATCATAAAGTAGTCGGTTACCATAAGCACTCCAAATTAACGCTCCAAAGTCTAACTCTCGGTGAGGAAAATCATTGGGAACCCCATTAAAACCTAACCATGTGTAGTTGGCTTGTGAAAATCGCATATTGCTGTTTTCTGCCAATGGTGTAGCGTTTGGAATGTAACTTTTAAATACGCCACTCTCAGCTTGGTCAAAAAGTATCTGTTTGGTTTGATTGGTTGATGATTGATTACACTCATTAACAATGGCTATCCAGTCTCGTGCCAATGAGGGCTGTACACTCCATGGGTCTTCAAAGCCTTTAGAAAACCAGATATTTGAGAAGTACTCATAGACTTCACAGGCATCAAGTTGCACTGTACCAATAGACTTCTCTCCTATCATCTCCTCCCATAACATCATATGCAGTGGGTCAAAAGTACTCCAACCTCGTTTATCCCATGAGTCACCAAAGTCTGCCATTTTTCCATCAGGAACCATAAAGTCTAAATACCATCTTTTGGTCTTCTCTATTCGCTCCCAGCGTACACTGGCTAACGCTTGACCAAACGATTGTCGCATTAGGTTATTGGTCTCAAGAAGATTACTGTAAGAGACATTGGTATACTCCACAACCCCTTCCATATAAGAGCCATCTGTTAGGTAGAAGTCACGATGTAACCAGAGGGTTCGCAACACCTCTTTGACCACCTGCTTTGCCCTACTATCTTCATGATAATAGGTAATTGCCCAATAGAGGGCTGCTTTATCCAAAATAGCTGTCCAGTTATTACCATTATAAATCGACCAGTGTTTCTCTTCGATTTGGTCTAAAAAACAACCTATCTTATCGCTAAGTGTAGCGTCAATCTTTGCTTTGTTAGCAGGGCTTAAATCACTCCAAAAGGTATCGACAAAAATCGACCAAAACTTGACAGGAGGCTCGGTTCCAATATCAAAACATTTATACCCATAATCCCAACTTACACTATCAAATCGTGTCATCTCTGAGCTAATAAACGCCTCTTTTAGTCGTGTTACATCAGCTAAATCATAAAGGCAGTTGGCTTGATTACTCTCATGGCATTGCATCATATCACGCAGTAGAAACATAATACGTAACGCTCGTTTTCTAACCCATTTGTCACCCTCTTCAAAATCTAAATAGTAATCAGTATCACTCACCTCATCAATGGTATCAGGAACAGAGTTTTTACAAAGACTCACCCCTTTGGTATTTTTATCCCATATATTTTTGGCATTAAAGACCATACCCCAATCCATATCTTTGGCTGATTCGACACAAGCTAAATCATCAAAAGGTTTAAAATACTCTTTCCACTCACTGTTAGCTCCTAAAATTCTTGGGTGTTCAACCGCTGGTTCTTTGGCAGGTTCAAAAGGCTCTTCAGTCTTAAGGGTAACAGATTTAATGGTAAAGTTTTCATTCTCATGCGTTGTACATCGTGTTGTATCATCTTTCTCACACGCTTTGGTGTATTGATTAAAGGCTACTAAACTCACCACCAGCTCTTCTACCTCTTCATAGGCTTCAGGAACTTTCACTTTAAAGGTATCAACCCCACTGTACCCGATAATCTCTATAGGAGGGTGAGGACCTGTCATTACCTGTTTTGTAGTGCCTGGAGTTGTCCACAACATATAGAGTCCTGCATCGACATCATCTCTCCAGTTATCAGCCACATCGACTTTACATTCATTTGTGGTACTATTAAATTCATTAGAGTGGCAATTGGTAGGAGAGGAGCCAAATAACTTATACCAATTTAATTCATACTCAAGCTCATTGGCAACATGCCCTTTAGGGATAGGAAAACGAAACTGAGCCCATGCAGGTTCAGGTGTTAGAGGGTAGTGGGTATTGTTACTTGGCCACTTGGTTAAAAACCTAAGATTATAGTCTGTACTGGTTTTTAGATATACTTTACAGACCTCTTCACTGTTTCCAGTGGCTCTTCCCCCTACACTAACACGCGTAGCATCCCAGTAGTTTGAGACATCACACAAGCTTTTCTCATACACATCTAAAAGAGGGGTCTCATAAGCTTCTATCTTGTCTAAGCGTACCTCTAAGTCGGTCTCTATCTGTGTTTGCTTTAGTAGTGTTGGGGGAATAGTTGGCAGATAATCTGTGATATTAAACTCACTCTCCCAGCTGTCGGGTATGCCGTTGGCATTGTTATCTACACCATTTGCATTCAGTAACAGTAAACTTAATAAAAAATAGCGTATGATTTGCAAAACATGACCTTTTTTAATAATTATATAAAAATAATATCATAAACTCATGTTATAAGATTTAAAGGAAAATTATGAAGAGCTTTAATTTAGTTATACTGCTTATATTTTTGATGGGTTGTGGAAATAGTAAACAGAACTCCTCTACAACTTTAACAGAGGAGAATCACTCACTAGCCAATGAACCTACCATAACTGTACCTAGCTCCAACAGTGAGATAAATCAAAGTACCAATACCCATACCACAACACAATCCCCTATAACTACAGAAACACCTATTGAAGAGACTTCTACTCAATCTTCTTATACTAACACTACCAACTATCATATAGCTCTCGATAACTATGCCAATGAGGTAAAAGCCACCTTTGAAGGATTTCAAATAGTTGTATATAGCGATAAAAACCTATTAACCGATACCACAGAAGAGAAGAGTTTTAGCACCAAAGCACTCTTTGGAAAAATTAATGGTCAAAATACCACCTCACTTTTAAAACTTAATGATAACTATACAAGCAGTGATAAATTAATTGTAAAAGTTCATCGAGGAGAAACTCTGGTAGGGGAGAGTAGTAAAATCACCTATATAGATGACACTGTGTTACAGTTTAGTGATATAACCATACCATAACCACATACTAAGTTCTCTAACTTTACGCTAAAATACCTACATGAAAAAAATAACTTATTTAGAAACACTAAAACATCCTGTTGTTGGAAGACTAACGCTTATACAATTTATCTCCTACTTTGGAACATGGTTTTCACAAGTAGCTATTGCTTCTATGATGGTGGAGTATGGGGCTTCTGAGATGGTTATCGCCTATATTTTTATGATGATTATGCTTCCTGCTATTTTGTTGGCTCCTATTTCTGGATTTATTATTGATAAAATTGAATTTAAAAAACTTATGACCATACTTCTGCTCATTGAAATAGCCATGACGCTACTTTTTATGACCATTAACTCCATTGATATGGTAGGGTGGCTGATGCTCTTTCTGTTTATCCGTTCATTGGCTGCTTCTATTCTATTTTCTGCTGAGATGGCACTCTTTCCTAAAATTTTAGAAGGAGAGATGCTCAAAAATACGAATGAAATCCACTCAATGGTCTGGGCAGTCTGTTTTGCAGCTGGTATGGCTTTGGGTGGGGTAGTGACACACTACTTTGGATATGACATAACATTTATGATAGATGTCATACTTTATGTTATCGCTTCACTACTACTCATAGGACTTAAACTTAATCTCAAACCCATTGAGCATATGGAGAGTGCTATGGAGATGATGAAGAGTGGATTTATCTACTTGAAAAATCATAAAAAACTTCTTCATCTTATTGTCTTACACTCAAGCATTGGGTTTACCAGTTTCGATACCTTGGTTACCCTTTTAGCAGACTATCACTACAAGTATGTCTTAGCCATTCCCCTAGCCATAGGGTGGATTAATGCCAGTCGAGCTATAGGACTCACTATTGGTCCCCTGCTCTTTAGTAAATATATTAATGCCTCAAATCTTCACTACTTTTTTGTACTACAAGGCGTTAGTATCATACTCTGGGCATTTGTTCAACACAACTATGGTTACTCTATTTTATCTATACTCTTTATAGGATTACTACCAACCACACTATGGTCATACACCTACTATATGCTACAACAAGAGATAGAGGTTAAATTTTTAGGACGGGTCATCGCCTACAACGATATGATATTTATGCTAACCAACATCTTAGTCACACTTTTTGTAGGATACGCAGCACAAAAAGGGATGGAGTTAAAGTATATTACTATGATTATGGGAGGTGGGTTCCTTGCAACGGCTATTTATTACAAATGGTTTAAAGAGAAGTACCCTACTTCAATATAATCTTTTTCAATGTAATCTTTCGTGGGCAGGAATGCCCACGCTACCCTAAAGGATTATCACTCCGATTCTTCTCTTTACGCTTTTCAAAAGCCTCATTAGAAGGTGTAGTAGAGTCAGAAAAAAGAAATTTTCCATACAGAACACAGCCATTACACCCAGGCTCACACTTATGTTTCAAGAGCCTACACCACTCTTTTTCCTCTTCAAATTTAGTAAGATGTTGACATCCCCAACCACTACTCATAACTAACTCCTTACCTCAAATCCATCATAGACTAAATCATCCTCATCTAGAGTACTCATCGTAATACGTTCAACCTTACTAGCAGGTGAACCCTCTTCTAAAATCTTTTTAAAAACAGGAACATCCTCTTCCCAAAGAGCTGCGACAGCCTCAACCGTTCCATCATTAAGATTTTTAACATATCCTTGAAACTGTTTTCTCATCGCATTTTGAGAGACAAACTTGCGATAAAAGACACCCTGAACTCTTCCAGAGACAACAAAATTATATACTTCCATACTTTTCCTTTAATCGACCCAAATAAGCTATGACTCTCTGTTGATAGATTTTATCTTCTTCATTCTGAATACACTCTTGAAATCTTTCTAACTGCTCAATATCAATCTTCTCAGCAAAGCGTTTAACAGCCTTAGTCTCTTTTTCAACTTGAAAAACCAAATGTTCAAAATCCAGACCATTATTGGTAATAATCTTATCAAAATACTCTAAGACAGCTTCAACCAAAATTTCTGAACGCTCTTCATCATTATCATAAATCTCACAAGCCGTTGCATAAAGAAGTTTCTGCTCACATGGGCTTATTTCACGATTTACTGCCACAATAAGTGTTAAAACTTTGGC
>JAHZJZ010000230.1 GCA_022600655.1 Campylobacterota bacterium
CTTTTTTGAAATTTTCTCTTTATGATTTACCATAAAATCAATCTCTTTCTTGGGCGAAGGCTTCTCCTCTCTCTCAACTGTTTTACTGTTTTTTACCAATAACTCAGCTTCACGAACACTCAATTTCTGTCCAATAATAGTATCAACCAAGAGTTTTTGACTCTTCTCATCAAGTCCAACCAGTACTTTAGCATGACCTTGTGATATATCACCCTTGATTAACTTTTTATGTACATATTTTGAGAGAGAAAGCAATCTTAATGTATTGGTGATTTGAGAACGACTTTTGTTAACAATTCCTGATAACCCATCATGTGTAATCTCATAAACCTTAATCAACTCATCATAAGAGTGTGCCAACTCTATTGCATTAAGATTTTCTCTTTGAATATTCTCAATCAAAGCCAACTCACGCAGTTTAGCCTCATCAATATCAACATCAGCAATAATAGCTTTAATGGTATCTAATTCAGCTAACTCATGTGCTCGAAGCCGACGTTCCCCAGCTACCAATAGATAACTATCACCTTTGTCAATCACTACAATAGGTTGAAGCAGACCATGACGTTTAATCGATTCACTTAACTCATGAAGTGCCTCTTCATCAAAATGTTTTCGTGGTTGGTAAGGATTAGGAGAGATATCGTCAAGATCAATCTCTTTTATTTGACCTACTGAACTACCCTCTCCTGAACCCATCTCATTGTCATAAGCTTGTCCAACCTCATCAAGTATTGCACCTAACCCTCGACCTAATGCCATCTTTTATCCTTTGACAATACTTTTTGCTAAGTCTGTATAGGCAATTGCCCCTTTTGACTTATGAGCATATTCCGTTACAGGTTGACCAAAACTTGGAGACTCTGCAACTTTAATATTTCTTGGAACAATAATAAACTCATTCTTTTTATCTAAGAAAAGTTTGTCTTTAAAGTGATGGGAAAGATCATCAAGTACCTGTTTAGACAAATTATTTTGTCCAGAGTACATGGTTGGTAAAAACCCTTTAATGGTCAACTTTGGATTAATAGATTTTTTAAGTAGATTAATCGTATTTAACAGTTGAGCCAAGCCCTCTAACGCAAAAAACTCACACTGAATCGGAATAATTACCGAATCAGCTGCACCAAGAGCATTGATTGTAATGGGTCCCAATGCAGGTGGTGAATCAATCAAAATATAATCATATTTTTTCTTAATCGGTTTAAGTGCCTCTTTTAAGAGTAGTTCACGATTTTTCTTTCTTGTATTGTAAAACTCTTTCTCTACGCCTACCAATCCAATATTGGCTGGTAACATATCTAAGTTTTTAAATTTTGATTTCAATATGACTTCAGAGACTTTTTTTATACCAATTAATACATGATATACATTGTACTCATAATCATTACGATTAAAACCTAAACTCGTGGTTGCATTGGTCTGTGGATCAGCATCGATTAGTAGTACTTTTTTACCACTTTTTGCTAAAGAGGCAGCTAAGTTTACTGCCGTTGTTGTTTTACCAACTCCACCTTTTTGGTTTGCTATTGTTATAATCTCACTCATCTTAAACTATATACTCTCTTATTATCAATTATTAATGAACCATCTTCCCTTAAAATGGCACTTTGAAGGCTTTTATACTCCCCCTGAATATGAGCAAAACACACTTTACTTCTTTCAAATTCTATCGCATACTTACTAAATACCTGCTTCCAAGTAGGAGAATTTTCAAGTGCTTGAAAGTAGCTTTTTAGCAAAAAATCTGCTTGAATGTTGAGATTTAGAGCTTCATAACTATTTTCATTTTTTTGTAAATTTATACCCATACCACATAGTAAAATATTATCTATTTTTTTTGTTATGGTTCCACCAATTTTACCCTTAAAACAATATAAATCATTAGGCCATTTTAACCAAACATCCTCAGCGTATTCACTTAAAACCTCTTTCATAACAAATGAAAAATAGATAGAAACAGAATTTAACGGTAAATCTTCAGGTAAATCATCTAGATTCACAGCAAAAGAGAAAAAAAGATTGCCCTCTCCTCCTTCCCAACGGTTATCTCTGCTACCTATACCTGCTGTTTGCTCCTTCGCCACTACAGCAATAGGTGCTGTAAGTTTTTGACTCTTTAACTGCTCTATCAGATAGGTTTGGGTTGACTCTAAAGTATCAAAATATAGAATTTCCAACGCAAAGTCCTCTACCTACACAATATGATTTGGCATCCATTGCTTTTTTTGAGCTAGGTTGTAGTTGTCCAATTTTAATACTCCCCAATCCACATCCTACCGTTACAGATATCTCGTCTATAGCTAATATCTCTCCTAACTTATTACAACTCTTACTCTCTACAAGCTCAAGCTTATCTAACTTGGTTCCATTCTCAGAAAAAATACCTGGCCACCCTTTAAATGCTCTATATTTATCATAAAGCTTTACAGCATTCTCAAAAGTCACTTCACCATCAGCTTTTTTTATCTTTTTACAATGTGTTGCTTCAGCTCTTATTTGAGTCATCGGTTCAATGGTTTCAAACTTATGTATGGTCTCAATGGTTATCTGACAAGCATCATCACTCAAACGGTTCATGAGTTCAGGTAGTGTCATGGTCTGAGGAATTTTAAAATAACGATAGCCTAAAATAGGACCACTATCTAAACCCTCTTCCATTAGCATGGCTGTTACTCCTGTAAATTTATCTCCATTTAAGAGTGACTGCTGCACAGGACTAGCCCCTCTATATTGAGGAAGTAGCGAGGCGTGTAGGTTAATACAAGGTGCGATATCTAATACCTTTTTGGGCAAAAGTTGACCAAATGCAGCTACCACAATATAATCTGGTTTGGTAGCCACTATCGATTCATAAACTCCTTCATCACTAAGCTTTTGAGGTTGAAGAACTTCAATGTTATGCTCCATCGCCAACAATTTAACCTCTGGAGATTTCAACTCTTTTTTTCTTCCCATTGGACGGTCAGGTTGGGTCAAGACCAATGGTACTTCTATCTCTTTATCATTTAATAATGCTTGGAGTATCTCTTTTGCATAATGGGGGGTTCCCATATAAACTATTTTTTTCAACAGCTCCTCCTCGAACTTTATTGGCTGGAATTATAGCAGAAGATATGCTCAGTTCACTCTTACCTCAATAAACATTTTCATCACCTCCTTTCAATATCTAAATAATTAATTTTTATTTTTAAGTATTATCAAATAATAAAGATTTTATAATGCTTTTTAGTTAAAAATTAATATTCATTATTAAAAATATGTTTAATTTTATTATAAAAGGAGATAGTGATGCAAAGACGTAGTTTCTTAAAAGGTTTATGTATTGTCCCAGCTATAGGACTAACACCATCATTGGGATTTTCAGCAGATAGTACTACCAAAATAACCCCACCAACAACAAGTGGATTAGATAAAATCATTACTATCATCCAAGAAGATAAACGGCTTAACCGTAAAGTAGATGCAGAGGATATAGCTGAAGCAATCAATGCTGCTCAACAGATGAATCAACTGCTTCTTGAAGCGATTATACAAACAGGTGTAGCCAATGATAAAAAAATATCCACTGCTGATACCAGAGAATTAAATGACTATATCTTTCATCACCACAATGCCCAATGGATTGAACTTCATGGTGATGACACAGAGAGTGAAGAGACAGGCTTTCACAAAGTAGTCAATGATGGAGCAAGAACCAAACTTTTTGGTAAAAATGCTATCAATAAAATTTTTGATAGCATCTACCATTTAGGATTTGACTCTCACCTAAAGAATCGTCTTTTAAATGAAGATGGCAATAAAAATGCTTCCTATAAAAATGTAGCCATATGGCTCGATACTCTTTTAAGAGAAGAGTTAGAGTCTGGTGTTTTAACAAACCCAAATATAAAAGAGGTTGTAGGTAACACAGAAACTGGACTAGACCAAGTAGTTGATATTATCTATAACGATGTAGGGCTAAACCGTCGTATCTCAATTGGTGACATGCGTGTAGGAGCCACAAGTGCCAATGGGATGAACAGATTAATCGTAGAGAGTATCGAAGCTACTAATGCAGGAGCCAGTGGTACATTCACTGTTCAAAATGTTAAAGATATGAACAGTTTTTTAGTTGAAAACTATGCAGAGGAGTGGAAAGTGTTACACGGTGATGATGAAGCTCAAGGTGAAGAGACAGGCTACCATAAAGTACAAAGTGACGGAGCCAAAACCAAACTTTTTAATAAAAATGCTATTAACAGAGTCTTTGATGGTATCTACCATTTAGGATTTGCAACGCCTTATAAAAATAGACTTGTCAATGAAGATGGCAATAAAAATGCACGATTTAAAAAAGTAGCCCAGTGGCTTAATGGACTTATGGCAGATGATTTAGATAACCAAAAAGAGGATTTAAAAATCTTAATTCCTCTCTATAGCTACCCTAACTGGTACAACGGCGACGACTATGTATGGCAAAAAATCATAGATATGCAAACCAAATATCCAAATGCCCAGATAGTAGCCATTGTTAACCCAAGTAATGGACATTTTAGAGAGAAAAACAGTGACTACACCAAAGGTCTTCAAGACCTTATCGCTGCGAATATTAAGCTCATTGGTTATGTCTATACCCAATACGCAAATCGTGCAGCACAAGATGTCGTTGATGATATCGAAGCATGGAGTAACTTCTATAAAGAAGAGGGAGTCAGTGGTATCTTCTTTGATGAAGTCTCAACCAGTGCTAACGATTTAGCTCACTATAGCAACTTGTGTAGTGAAGCAAAAGCAAGAGGTTTAGAGTTTACTGTATTAAACCCAGGAACAACTACTGACCAAGCTTACATCGACTCAGGTATGGCTAATGTAGTTACCAGTTATGAAAACCCTAACCGTGAACTACTCGAAAATCCACCTGCTACTTACAACACAAGCAGTTCAAGTACGGAACTCTCTCTACTTATTTATGAGATGGAAGATGACAATGTTGATGACCTCATTGCTTTTGCAAGAGAACATAAATTTAGCTATATCTATTTCACAGAAGATGGATTTGACGGAAACCCATGGGATAGTATCTCCATCTATTTTGAAGATCAAATCTCTAAAATGATGGTCTAACGCGAGAAAATAGTAGGAGCAAAATCCTTCATACTCATTGGATTAGTCATTTTGAAAGAGCGTTCCACCTTTTTGAACACCATCAAGAAGGAAACTTCTAATATCATCTAACCCAAACCCTGTTGCTATAAACATCTTTCGATTATGTCCTAGTAAAAAATGAGCTGCTTTGAGTTTGGTCACAATACCACCTGTAGCAAACTCATTGTTAGCAGTGGGAGCTGCATCAAGTTCCTCTTTGGTAATAAAAGAGACCTCTTTACGAACCACAGCATCACTATGTTCTCGTGGGTCTTTGTCATAAAGAGCATCAATATCAGAGAGAATCACTAAAAGCTCAGCATTAAAGTTATAGGCTACATAGGCTGATAGCTGATCATTGTCTCCAAACTCTAACTCTTCAGTGGCAATAACATCATTCTCGTTGATAATTGGTACCACCCCATTGGCAAGAAGATTGTTAATCGCCATTTCTGCCAAATGAGTTCGTTTTTTAGAGTCTAAATCAGCAGCACTCAATAGTACTTGAGAACAAAAAATATCATACTTAGCAAACTTCTCTTGATACATTTTGAGGAGCAGTGGTTGTCCAATGGCTGCTAATACTTGTTTGTTTCCTACACTCCATTTGTCCAAAGGCAATACCGTATATCCTGCTGAGACAGCTCCAGAACTAACCAATATGACCTCTTGACCTTTAGCCATAAGCTGAGAGATTAAATCAACTAAATCTCGCATTCTCTCTTTGGCTACAGCCCCATTTTCAGTTAAAACATGTGAACCAACCTTGATAACAATACGATTAAAACTCATTAATCTTCTCTCTCCTCTTGCTCTTCTACACTTTTCACAAACCCTTTAAGGGCATAACGCAATGCTTCCGTATTAAGATGGGACACTGATGAGATAGGTAAGACAAATAGAGGTTCATTCTCTGGTAAATCTACACCAAAGTCCTCAACAAAACCGTATGAAGTATAGTCCGTATTGGCTTTATACTTTTTAAGTGTCTTATTCGCTTCTAATCCAATATCTTCTAGAAATTTTCCTGTTAACTCATTAACTTCATCCATACTCATTGCATCACACTTGGTTATCGCTACAGCAAATCGTCTCTTTGCTAGTTCTGTTGAGTATCGTTGTAATTCAATTAAGAGTGTCTCATACTGATATTTCATCTCACGATAGTTTGCCACATCTACCATAATGAGTAGTGTTTTGGTTCTTTCAATATGCTTTAAAAACTCTAATCCAAGCCCACGACCATCACTAGCACCCTCAATAATCCCAGGAATATCAGCCATCATAAATGAGTCATATTCACCTACCATTACCACACCAAGATTTGGTGTAAGTGTGGTAAACTCATAACTAGCAACTTTTGGTTTAGCATTAGAAACAGCCGAAATCAGTGTAGATTTTCCAACACTTGGATACCCTACTAACCCCACATCAGCAATAAGCTTCATCTCTAAACGAATCTCTTTGGTAATCCCAGGAAGTCCAGGTTGTGCATAAGTAGGACGTTGATTAGTAGAACTTCTAAAGTGCATGTTTCCAAGCCCCCCTTTACCCCCTTCTAAAAAGAGTACATTTTCACCCTCTTCTAGCAAGTCAAAAAGAACTTCATCAGTCTCTACATCAACCACCTGTGTTCCAGGAGGAACAATAATCTCAACACTTTTTCCTTTACGACCATAACACTTACGACCCTCACCAGGACGACCATTTTCTGCTTTAATATGGTTACGACCTCTAAGAGCTGAGAGGGTATCGGTGTTATTGTCTACCGTAAAGTAAACTGAACCACCTTTACCACCATCTCCACCATCAGGACCACCTTTGCTTACAAACTTTTCAGTCCAGAATGAGACACACCCTGCCCCACCTTTACCAGAACTTACCATTAAATCTACGCTATCTACGAACATTTACTTCCTTTGCTGTTACTACAGCTTAATTATTGATGGAAGTATAGCTAAAAGTTGGTGTGGGGTTGATTTATCTCACGGTAATTCAAAATCTACACTTTAGACCTCACTCCACGACACTTATGGGGGAAAATGCTAAACTTATAAAAAAGTGAGAAAAACATAGAAGATATAGAAGAATTACAAAAGATATTTGAAACCTACTATCAATGGCATCCAGCCCGAATCCGATAGAATAAGAAATTCAAAAGGAAGCTGACAAACCTATTCCCTTGAAAAAAAAGAACCTTACCCAATAAAAAGTCTTTTTAAATATGGCTTAGAGTTACTCAACTTTCGCACCAAATTCCAATAAAAATTACTACACAGCAGTAGAATACAAAAGCTTAGATGTAATTGTTTAAACCCTCTTGACAGCAATTAAAAAAACCCCTATTTCAAGCAAAATAGTTCCATATAAACCCCTAAGTATAGGGGTTTTGGTATAATATCAATACCATTTAAAGGAGTACTGTTTTGCAAATAGAGTCTCAAATACTCAACATCATTAATGATAAATTAAAAAATCCTA
>JAHZJZ010000231.1 GCA_022600655.1 Campylobacterota bacterium
ACAAAATACACCTACCATGGGTGGTGCTGTTTTTGTCTTGGCTACCATCGTAGGAACACTCATTACTGCAGACCTAGGAAACCCTTATGTCATTGCTGGGCTGATTACCATTATTGGTTTTGGTTTGGTTGGTTTTCAAGATGACTTGGGAAAAATCTTAACAGGAGACAACCTCCAAGGGCTTACTAGCCGTGGAAAACTGATGCTTCAAGCACTGGTAGGCGTTATTGTTGCACTCTTTTTAATTTTTGTGGCTGACTTTCCAACCACCATCTATTTGCCATTTTTTAAAGAGCCAATTTTTGACATGGGATACTTTGCCATTGCTTTTTGGGTTCTGGTTTTTTTAGCAACAACCAATGCGGTGAATCTGACCGACGGACTAGATGGACTAGCCACTGTACCCTCTATCTTTAGTTTAGCGACACTAGGGATTATTATCTATATTACAGGTCATGCTATTTTTTCAGGATATCTTTTAATGCCAAACATAAAAGGGGTAGGAGAGGTTACCGTCTTAGCCGCTACACTCTCTGGAGCTCTACTTGGATTTTTATGGTACAACTGTTATCCTGCTGAAGTATTTATGGGAGATACAGGTTCATTAGCCATTGGTGGTGTTTTAGCCTATATGGGAATTATTGGTAAGAGTGAAGCACTATTGATTCTTATTGGTTTTATCTTTGTTATTGAGACGGTATCGGTGATTCTTCAAATAGGAAGCTTTAAACTACGCCAAAAAAGAGTCTTTCTCATGGCACCTATACACCATCACTTTGAGATGAAAAAGTGGGCAGAGAACAAAATCATTGTCCGATTTTGGATGATAGCATTTCTATCTAACATTGTCGCACTAATTACACTGAAAATACGATAACCCTTCTTTAAAGTTCTTTCAAAACTCATTTGGAATCGGAGACTTTAGTCCCAAATATAACGAGGCTGAAGCCATCGGTTCCTAGTTTTGCAAGATATCCAATAATAAAACAAGGAAACAACTATGAACAGACCAACCCTCTTCGGATACGGACTAACCACCAAAGCCATTGCTAAAAAACTGGGTGGAGAGTGTATATTTTTTGATGATAAAGCTGAAAAACCTTATACAGATGAAGATAACAATAAAATATTCCCTTCACATCTTTTTGACCCAAATGAGAGCCAATTAGAGGTAACCACTCCTAGTTTCCCACCATCACACCCTTTAGTAAAAGCTGCACAAAATCTCATCAGTGAATATGATTTCTTTGCAAAAGAGATGCCTTTTAGTATCTGGATTAGTGGAACCAATGGTAAAACTACCACCACGCAAATGCTCACCCATCTTTTAGAGAGAAGAGGTGCTATTAGTGGAGGAAACATCGGTACACCATTAGCCGAACTTGACACAAATGCACCTATATGGGTACTGGAGTCTAGCTCATTTACCCTTCACCATACCAATGTTGCATCACCAAATATCTATCTACTCCTACCTATCACCCCTGACCATTTAGATTGGCACGGAACACCTGAACAGTATGAGGCGGATAAACTTAAACCTCTACTTACCATGAAAGAGGGAGAGATGGCTCTTATTCCAAAAGGACTCAACCTACCTGAAACCAACGCCTTTGTAGTAGAGTATGACTCAGCAGAGTTTTTAGAAAACTATTTTGATATCGACAGCTCTAAAATCAACTTTAAAGCAGCATTTTTAGAAGATGCCCTTTTAGCTTTAGCCGTCACCAAAACCCTCTTTGATGAACTGGACTACGATACCATCAACAGCTTTAAACTCGATAACCACCGACAAGAGGAGCGAATCGATAGTCTAGGTAGACTCTGGGTAAATGACTCTAAAGCCACCAACCTCGATGCAACCATACAAGCTGTCAAAGGCTACAGTGACCGATTTATAAGACTTATTATTGGTGGTAAAGATAAAGGGGCTGACTTAACTCCTCTCTTTGAACTTTTAGAAGAGAAGAAGGTTCACCTCTACACCATTGGTATCAACAGTGAACGTTTGGCAAATCTCTCCAACAAACACAACATCAACTTTACAGCCTGTGAAACCCTAGAAAATGCTGTCAAAACAATCGCTAATGAACGAACCCAAAATGACGTAGCCCTACTCTCACCAGCAGCAGCAAGTCAAGACCAATTCACCTCCTACAAACACCGTGGAGATGAGTTTTTTAGATTTGTAAAAAACATATAATTTTTTAAGTTTTAATTAAGTTTAAGTGGCTATAATTTCAGCCACTTCAAATAAGAAGTACTACTCAAAGTGGCTCCATAGCTCAGTTGGTAGAGCAAAGGATTGAAAATCCTTGTGTCGGCGGTTCGATTCCGTCTGGCGCCACCACTTTAAACCCCACAAACTCTTCATTTTAAGCAAATTTTTTAGTCTAAAAAATTATAGCATAATATTTTTTACCAATCTTATTTTAATTTTTTGTAATTTTGAAAGGAACACA
Organism: Campylobacterota bacterium; assembly: GCA_022600655.1. Lineage (GTDB taxonomy): Bacteria > Campylobacterota > Campylobacteria > Campylobacterales > Sulfurovaceae > UBA1140. The sequence continues at coordinate 2,463 of JAHZJZ010000231.1, forward strand.
CGCATGACCCCTTGTGGGTAAACCACTAAAAAATATAATGTAGATAAACTCTGCAAAAACATCTGCAAAAAAACTATAGACTAGTATTGAATTTTTGAGTATATAAAAACTTTAAATATCTAGCTAGTCCTGCAATATAGGACTCTTAAGAAGTATTAGGGTATAAAAAAATATAAGCAA
>JAHZJZ010000232.1 GCA_022600655.1 Campylobacterota bacterium
GACAAAACCTCTAAACTTATGTAATTATACAACTATTGATTTGTTTTGTGGTATAGGAGGCGTTAGACGAGGGTTTGAGATGACGGGGAAATTCTCAAACCTTCTCTCTGCTGAGATAGATAAGTTTGCCTGTATAACCTATGAGCATCTGTATGGTGAAAATCCTATGAATGATGTGACCAGTGAAGTTTTTAAAAAGCAAGTTGAATCTTTGCAGTATGATGTACTGTTAGCTGGTTTTCCTTGTCAAGCCTTCTCTATAGCAGGGGGAAAAAAAGGCTTTAAGGATACGACAAGAGGAACACTCTTTTTTGATGTGGCTGATATTTTAAAAGAGAACACAACCCAGAGCATTTTTACTTGAAAATGTAGAAGGACTCTACCGTCATGACAAAGGAAAGACCTTTAAAGTTATTATTGATACATTAGTAGAAGAGCTAGGATATAAAGTTGTTGGCGTTGAGGAGCATAATGGTAGACTCTCTTATACTCCAGATTCATTTTTACGAAAAACAAAAGAGTTTGGGCTACCTCAAAAGAGGACTAGAACTTATATTATAGGTTTTAGAGAAGATTTAGTCCCTGAAGCTTATCAGTTTAATCCTTTGCCTACAAAAAGAGAAAAACCTATTTTTAATAATCTTTATGAGTTGTTGGAAGAGGATGTCTCCCCCAAATACTATCTCTCTGAACAGTATATTAAAACCCTTGAAAAGCATAAAGCTAATCATCAATCCAAAGGAAATGGATTTGGCTATAAGGTAGTAAACGAAGGAGAAAATCCAATCTCTAATACCATTTTAGCTACAGGTGGTTCAGGAAAAGAGAGAAACTTAATACGACAAGAGAAGCCAGAGTATTATGGTTTAATGTATGGTAGTAAAAAATCACCAATTAATAGTCAGGGTATACGAGTGATGACACCGATTGAGTGGGCAAGGTTACAAGGTTTTAAAGATTATGCTTTTATTGAAAATGGTCAAGATAATTTTTCATTTCCATCAAAAGTTAGTGAAACACAGCAGTATAAGCAGTTAGGAAACAGTGTTTCTATTCCTGTTATAGAGGAGTTGGCTAAATATATCTATAGTCAACTAGAGGAGTTAAATAGATATGGGGTTTAACAAGGGAGAGTGGTCAGAGCTTTATACATTTTTATATCTGTTGACAAATCCAAATATAGAAATTGTTGATGAACATTTGAAACTAATAAATCAAGATACATTTTATTTACAAGAAATTTATGTTACAGGTAAAACAACTTATCGTATTGCTAACGATAAAAATATTACAAAAATCTTTTCAGATGGAATTGAAAAGGTATATCCATTAAAAGATATTATATCTAGTAGGGATATTTTATTGGAAAAGATTCAACTACATAAAAAAGCAAAAGGTTCTTTTGAAATTCAAGAGATAGAACCACTTATTAACAGTTTGCTAGATGGCAAAAAACTAAAAGGTAGCTCTAGAGTTAAAGGTGATTTAGAGGCTAAAGTTTTTGATAATAAACAGAAACATGAGATAGTACTTAAATATAATATTAAGTCAAACTTAGGGAGTCGACCTACTCTATTAAATGCTTCGAGTCATACGAACTTTATCTATGAAGTTACAAACATAACTGATGATGTTATGCATAAAAACAATACAATTTTGACACGAACTAAACTGATAGATAGATGCAGATTTTTACATGAAGAGGGAGCAAGTATCCAATTTATTGGTACACAGAGTCGTACTTTTGGAGATAATTTAAAACTGATTGATTCTAACCTTGACACTATTTTAGCACAGATGCTTCTTCTCTCATATGAAGAGAATGAGAAAGATATTAAAAAGCTTTTGACAAAAGTAGTTGATAATAAAATGTTTAAGGAGTCGGAACTTTTTTATCAGAAAAAGATAGGTGATTTTGCCAATGCTGTGACTTTTGGTATGAGAGCCAGTGAAGTATGGAGTGGTGAAAATGAGGTTAATGGTGGGATTATTATTGTGACTAAAAAAGGTGAAGTCTATCTGTTAGACTTGGTTTATTATAAAAGTATGGTAGATAAGTATCTGATTGATAACATCAAACTAGAGAGTCCAAGTTTCAGTAGATATAAGATGTTTGAGATATATAAAGATAATGGTAAATACTACTTTAAATTAAATTTACAGGTGAGATTTAAGAAGTAAAAGTAATTCAAAACTAGCTATAATATACTACTATGGAACTAGATAATTTTTTTCTTACACTTTTTTTAATTTTAATTCTTGCTAGAGTACTAGGTGAACTCTTTGCACGGTATGGTATTCCTTCTGTTTTAGGAGAGCTTAGTGCAGGAATTCTTTTAGGCTCATCTGTATTGGGTCTTGTTGAACCTAACGAGGTACTCAAGGTACTTGCTGAAATAGGGATTATTCTACTTCTTTTTGAAGTGGGCTTAGAGACAGATTTTGAGCGACTTAAAGATTCTGGATGGAAATCTTTTGTTGTTGCTATTTTAGGGGTTATTCTCCCTTTCTCTTTCGCTTTTTTTGTCTCTTATTATGCCTTTGAACTCTCTATAAATATCTCCTTGTTTATTGGTGGAACGATGACGGCTACGAGCATCGGTATCACACTTAGAGTCTTAAGAGATATTCATATGGAGAACACCAACATAGCTCAGATTGTCATTGGTGCAGCTGTGATTGATGATATTATTGGGATTATTCTGCTGGTCTTCATTTATGACTTTTCGACAGCTACTGAGGTAAGTTTTAACCATACGATTCAAATCTCTATGATGATATTGGCATTTTTAATCCTTGCACCTTTTGCGGCAAAAGTGATATCACACTTTATCCACAAATACCATGCAGAGAGTAGACTACCAGGTTATATGCCAACCATTATTATCTCGTTGATTCTCTTTTTTTCTTATCTCTCACACCATATAGGAGCTCCTGCAATATTGGGTTCATTTGTCGCTGGTGTGGCTCTTTCACGGCGATTCTTTCTCCCTTTTGGTGTGATGTTACGTAAAAATGAGAAGCTCCTTGATGAAGTACAAAGCAGTATGACCCCTATTATTCAAATCTTTACCCCTATCTTCTTTGTAATGGTTGGACTCTCAATGGATTTAAGCGTGATTGATTTCACCTCCTCAACCTTTTGGATTATGAGTTCTGTCTTTATCTTTTTAGGCTTTATTAGTAAGTTTGCTGGAGCATTTTTCATCTTCCAGCAATCGTTTAGAAACAATGCAATGATAGGGATATCAATGATTCCAAGAGGAGAAGTTGGATTGATTTTTGCTGAGATGGGACGGGTAAATGGTGTTTTACCCAATGATATCTATGCGATACTTATTTTTGTGATTATTATTACAACCGTTATACCACCGTTCTTATTAAAGAAATACTTTAAATTTGAGTGTGTGGGGTATGGTGGGAAGTCGTAGGGGGAAAAATTGGAATTAGTTTATTTATGGGTTGAAGATTATAAAAATATTCAGAAGCAAGGGTTTAATTTTTCACCTAAATTTACTTGTGAATATAATGATGAAACAAATGAATTGACCATTGATGAAAATGATGACTATATAGAAAAATTTTTTGGTGACAATATTAATGTTACGGCTATTGTTGGGAAGAATGGGAGTGGGAAGAGTAGTATCATTCAAATTATTCGATTATTTTTATATTCAGAAGAAAGAAAGAATTATGTTACGTTAGCTTTAATAAAGAAAAGTTTAATAATCTTTTATGATGATACAGAAAATAAATTTTTATCTTTAAATTATAAAATTAATTATAATGTGAATATAAAATATATTGAACAATTTCAATTTTCAAAAGTC
>JAHZJZ010000015.1 GCA_022600655.1 Campylobacterota bacterium
CTCAGAGTTAAAGCTCTTCTTTTCACGTTCCAAGTCAACCATCATTTTTCTTATGAGCGTTGGGTCTTTTTTTGCTTGGTCACGTAGTTCAAATACTCGTTTCTTTCGTCCTTGATTTCGTGTGAGTCTTGCCTTAACACCACGGCTTAGCCACTCTTCTTCTTTTTTTAGAAAACGTAGTAGGTTCTCATGCTCTTTTTTCATGCTATGCATTCGTTGCTCTTTTTTAACTAAGAACTGGTCGTACCCACCATCGTATGAGACAATGTTCATGTTCTCCACTTCGACAATACGGGTAACAATGGTGTTTATAAAGTGTCGGTCGTGAGAGATAATGAGCAGAGTAAATTTCTCTTTCATCAGTATCTCTTCTAAAAACTCAACCATGTAGACATCGAGGTGGTTGGTTGGCTCATCAAGCAGAAGAATATCGGGTTTTTTCAAGATGAGTGAAGCCAAAGCGACACGTCGTTGTTCACCACCTGATAGGGTATTGACATCACGGTACTCATACTCTTTTAGTTTAAACTCTTGAAGGACACGTTCGATTTTATCATCTAAGTTCCATGCATTGTGATGGTCAAGGTAGGCTGTAATTTTAGAGTGTTCATTTAGTAGTTTTTTGTTGTCAAAATCAGTAGAGATAAGTGTAGAGAGTTCATCATAACGCTCTTTTGCAGCTTTGAGTTCTGTTAGCTCATTTTCAATCGCATCACGCACATTTAGCCCAATTTCAAAATGAGGGTTTTGGTCAAGTGAATCGATAATAATGCTTTTGTCGACCACACGCCGACCCTCATCAGCTTGAACCTCACCTGAGATAATTTTAATGAGTGTAGATTTTCCACAACCATTTTGACCCACAATCGCAACCCGTTCGCCTTCATTTAGTGTAAAGTCTACCCCTTTGAGTAGCTGTTTTACATCATAGTTTTTGTGTATGTTAAAAAGTCCGACGAGTGCCAATATAGAATCCTTGGGAAATAATGATGTGATTATAGCTTAAAATATTTTACGATACAATCAAGCATGAAAAACCTTGTACTACTTCTAATGATTACACTATACGCCATGGCGAAAGAACCCTACTATGCAAGTATCTCGAAAATTTCTAATGAGATAGAAATGCTTATGCTACAGAGTGGCTCTTGGAAAGAGGGGTGTCCTGTACCCATAAAAGATTTACGCTACTTGAACATGAGCTATACGCATGAAGATAACCAAAGCTCTATAGGTGAGATGATAGTTCATAAAAAAGTAGCCAAAGATGTAATAAGTATATTTGAAGCGTTATATGAGGCTGATTTTCCTATAGAAAGTATGAGTCTTATAGATGTCTATGATGGAAATGATACAGCTTCGATGTTAGCCAATAATACATCAGCCTTTAACTGCCGTTTGGTTCCTGATAGTAAAAATATCTCTCGTCACGCTTATGGTTTGGCGATAGATATTAACCCTTTTGTTAACCCCTTTATATATAAAGGTAAAATTCATCCTAAGGGTTCTGAGGTTTATGTTAATAGAGAACTTACTGAACTAGGAATGATAAAGCGAAATGATATTGTCTACAAAGCTTTTAAAAAATATGGTTGGAAGTGGGGTGGAGATTGGCACTCTATGAAGGATTATCAGCACTTTTTTATTATTAAGTAGGATACTATTTGAGCAAAGCCCAAATAATTACGCTGACGCTATGTCAACTTCAGCAGTTGGCTCATGTGACTAGTCACATTTTAAGTATTAGTTAGGTATATTCCATTAAAAAATAAAAGGGTTATAATGTTAGAAATTATAATGATACTCTATACAGTCTATACACTTATAAAAGTTTATATATCAGTTATGCAGATAGGGTATATAAGTGATGAAAAAAATGGTGAAGCTGTTCTAATGAGTCAAGATAAGTTTCAAGTAGCAGGAGAGTATGCGATTAAAAAAGAGAGATTAGGACTGCTCTCAACACTGGTTGACTATGGTATGTTTGTCTGGTGGGTAACCATGGGGTTTGCTTGGTTGACTTCAACCTTAGGAACCGATAGCACCGTGGTGAGTGCAGTACTTTTTCTTTTTGGATTTATGGCTGTCAATTTTATCGTAGGGTTACCGTTTGAGTTGTATCAGACTTTTAAACTAGACAAAGAGTATGACTTTTCTCAAATGACACCAAAGCTTTACATTCAAGACCAATTGAAATCTATGGCTATGTTTGTAATCATTGGTGGAGCTATTTTTTATCTTTTAGCTTGGATTGTGGTAAACGTTGAGTCTTGGTGGATATGGGGCTTTGTACTACTCTTCTCTATCGCGTTAATTGTCAATATTATCTACCCAACCATTATCGCCCCACTCTTTAACAAGTTCTCTCCACTAGAAGAGGGTGAGTTAAAAAGTGCCATAGAAGAGATGATGCAAAAAGTAGGACTCAAAAGTGACGGTATCTTTACCATGGATGCCAGTAAACGTGATAACCGACTCAATGCCTATTTCGGAGGACTAGGAAAAACCAAACGTGTGGTGTTGTTTGATACTTTGATTGAAAAATTAGAAAACAGAGAACTACTAGCTGTACTAGGACATGAGTTAGGTCACTTTTCTCATGGAGACATTTGGAAAAATATCGGGATGATGGCAGTGCTACTCTTATCTGCCTTTTTCCTTTTAGGCAATCTACCAGAGCAACTTTTCCTTGAGATGGATGTGATGCAAACAGCAGGTGTAGAGATAGCAATGATGATGTTACTGCTTTCACTTATCTCTTTTGTATTTACCCCAATTATGAGTTTTGTAAGCCGTCACAACGAATACGCTGCTGATGAGTTTGGTTCACAAATGGGTGGTAAAGAGAATTTGGTCTCTGCATTAATTAAACTAGTAGATGAAAACAAAGCCTTTCCAAAGTCACATCCATTGGTGGTCTTTTTCTACTACACACACCCACCAGTGTTAGAGCGACTTAAAGAGTTAGGGTATGATGCAAGTGCTGTGAATCAGACGATTGAGAAAGAGGGAATTTTTACGTTTTTGGATGAGGAGAAAAAGTAATGGTACGATATGTGGTTTTTATCTTTATATTTTTAATGCTTGGCTGTAGTAGTAAATATAAACAAGAGAACTATCAGAAGCTTCAGCAAGATGAGGTTAAAACAGAGATAAAAGAGAACAAGCAGACTTTTGAACACTATAGACAGTGGTATATTAATGAAAACAATGCTAATGAAAAAGAGATAGAGTCTGTTGAAGAGTTTTCTATTCAGTAGTTTTTCTTTTCTTGAACTTTATGCTATACTTTGAGTAATATAATACGGAAAATATAGCATAAAGGAGTAAAAATGGTAACCTATGCTTCAAATGAGTTAATCCCTTCTTCTGAGTTTGCCAAAAAATTTGGCTCTTACCTTGCACAAATAAAATCTAACACTGTTGATAAATTGGCAATTTTAAAAAACAATCATGTAGAGGCTGTACTCATCTCTAAAGATGAGTATGAAAATATGAAAAAGTTGGCAGACCTTCAAAAACAGCGTATCTATAATGAAGAGATAGTTAAAAGAGTACAAGAGTACAAGAGTAATAAATCAGAAACAGTTCCTTTTTCTAATGGTTTAGATGAGATTAGAGAGAAGATTTTGAGTAAATAATGATTTTAGAAAAGTTACCAAGGTTTAATGATGAACTTGAAGAGATA
>JAHZJZ010000233.1 GCA_022600655.1 Campylobacterota bacterium
CATATTTATCTAAATTTTGTACCAAATAAGCATATAATTCACTGCTATATTGAGTTGAAGGTCTAGGTTTATCGGCAAGAATATCTATTAAAACATTGGCATCGAGAAATACTCGTATCATATATCATACCTGTTGGCTTTAATCTCTTGAATATCAGGAATGGGTTCATCAACTTTAATCATTCCAATAATACTCAAAGCATCCTTAACAAGTCTCTTCTGTTCACGTCTTTTCATATACTCTTCAATAGCCTCAGCCACAATATGACTCTTTTTTTGATTGGTCTCTTTGGCATAAGCAACTAAATCATTAACAATTTCAATAGGTAGCGAATATAGCTCTTTTTTATAGTTGGTAGTTGTTGGCATCTTCTACACCTTTATATACTTTTTGTATCTATAGTATATACTTTTAGAAACCTAATGTCAAGTTTCTACTTATACTTTCTCCCAAAGCACCCCGTCAGCTGTATCCATCAGAGCAATTCCCATAGCTGTAATCTCATCACGAATAGCATCAGACTTTGCATAGTCTTTAGACTTTTTAGCCTCATTTCTCTGCTCTATAAGTAACGCTATCTTAGCTTTTGTCTCCTCATCAATTCCTATCTGAAAATAGCTAAATGGCTCTTTCCCACCAAAGCCTAAAAGTTCAGCTATAAATGTTATATTTGCCATGGTCTCTTTTTTTAACCCTTTGTCTTTTGGGTTAACATCTAACTTATCATTGGCTTCACTCACCATAGCATCAATAGTGGCTAGAGCTACGGAGATATTCAAGTCATCACTCATCGCTTCTAAAATAGCTTTTTGAAAAGTCTTATTTGGTTTTGACGCACCTGTTGGGGTGATTCGTTTTTTAAGTCTATAGAGCTTATCAAGTCGTTTTTTAGAGTTGAGTAAATCCTCTTCATTAAAGTTAAAATCATTTCTATAGTGAACAGAGATGAGGTAGTTTCGTAGTATCTCACCATCATAGACTTTTAGAGCATCTTTGACAAAAAAGCTATTGCCTAATGATTTACTCATCTTCTCACCATCAATATTTACAAAACCATTATGCATCCAGTATTTTGCCAATTCATGACCTGTGGCACATCGGCTTTGGGCTGCTTCATTTTCGTGGTGGGGGAAGAGTAGGTCAGCTCCTCCTCCATGAATGTCTATGCTATACTCATCATTTCCCTCAAAATGTTTTTCTATCATTGCAGAACATTCGATGTGCCATCCTGGGCGACCTCTGCTAAATGCAGTTTCAAAACAGATATCATCATCACCATGACACGCTTTCCAAAGAGCAAAATCTTTTGGATTTCGTTTTTCAGAAGTATGCTCTACACGGCTTTGGTTATCTTCATCGTCACCCACTTGGTGTGAGATGGCTCCGTAGTTTGTATCTTTTGAGGTGTCAAAATAGACATCACCCGAACTTACCACATAGGCGATATCTTTGTCGATAAGCCCTTGTATCATTGACTCCATCGCTTCTAATGATTCGGTTGCTTTAGGTTCTATGTCGCTCTCTTGTACACCTAACGCTCTCATATCTTCTAAATATCGTGCTATATAATGGGTGGTAATCTCTTCTAAACTCTGCCCTGTCTCTTGCACTTTTTTAATGATTTTATCGTCAATATCGGTGAAGTTTTTACCCATAGTCACATCATAACGCAGAGCTTTTAAAGTACGAGCCAACAAATCAAAACTTAGAGAACTTCGTGCATGACCTAAGTGAGCGTCATCATATACCGTTGGCCCACAGACATAGATAGAAGCTTTTCGTGGGACTATTGGTTCAAATGGAACTTTTGTTTTTTTGACACTGTCGTAGATTTGCATAGAGTTTTGCCTTTGTAGCGTGGGTATTCTTGCCCACGGAAGATATTTAATAGCTGTTCATTGTGGGTAAGAATACCCACGCTACAGGATTTTTGTGATTATAACAAAATAGGGGTTAGTATCTATTTACACCATTTTCCTAAAAAAGCATTCAACTGATTGGCAAACTCATGTGCATCTTTTTGACCAAAAGCTTTAGGTCCTTTTGTCATCTCTCCAGAGTCTCGTATCTCTTGCATTAAGTTTCGTATGGCTAGGTACTGTTTGATATTGTCAACACTATAGAGTTCTCCACGGTGGTCAATGGCATGGGCATTTTTAGAGATGATTCTATCAGCTAGAGGGATGTCAGCTGTAATGACCAAGTCATTTTCATTAACCATCTCCACTATCTTATGGTCAGCCTCGTCAGCCCCCTGTTCCACCACCATATAGGTAATATGAGCTGATTTTCCAATGTTTATTTTTTTATTGGCAATAACATAGGTCTCTAACTTAAGACGTTCTATGGCTCTTAACGTGATAGGTTTAAGTAGATTGGGAAAAGCATCACCATCTATAAAGAGTCTCATTAACAAATCTCTTTAACTCTACCCACTTCACCAGAGGTTAATCGTACTTTTATACCGTGTGGGTGGTTTGGAGAGTTGGTTAAGATTTTTTGTACGGTTCCTTCGGTAAGTGTTCCACATCGTTGATGCTCTTTTAAGACTATTTTGACTTGAAGTCCTGATTTTATATTTGCTCGTTTTTGTCCGTTCATGGTTGATTCCTTTATGTTCGTATCCAAGAGATTAGTAGCTCATTGGTATAGATAAGTAGTAGTGTAGCAAGAGCTAATCCAATAATAATATAGATAAGCTTTACAGATTTTACAATCTCAAAAAATTTATCAGATCCAACCCCACGAACCGTAAGGATAAAAAAGATAAGTCCAGAGATACTTCCAGCCAAGGCAAGTCCCATTGCTCCCATAATATTCATAAGTATAACAGAGATGGTAACATTAATTAGCAGCGTAATGGTTGCAATTTTTGCTGCTTTGGTATGTTGTTTGTTGGCATAAAGAAAGAGTGCAAAGAGTTTAGCCATACCATAAGGGATAAGCCCTAACATATACATACTAAGGACTTTAGCCGTTTCAAGCGTCTGTTGTTCGGTAAATGCACCTCGCTCAAAGAGTAACCATACAATAGGTTCAGCCAGTATCATTCCACCTAAAGTTGCTACGCCAAGCAGAGCTAGGAGCAACCAAAAGACACGATTGAGTTGTCGATAGGCTTCAGGTTCATTGTTATTTTTAATCGCTTTGGAGATACTAGGAAAAAGAGCAATAGAAGCCGCAATAGCAATAATGGCTAAAGGAAGCTGAAACACACGATTGGCATAAAAAAGGTAAGAGATAGAGCCTGAGATTAAAAATGATGCCAAGATGGTGTCGATAAATGAGGAGATTTGAGGCATAGAGTTACCCCATACCGATGGAAAAAAGAGATTGTTAAACTGTTTTCCCTCCTCTTTGACATCACGCTTTTTCCTATATTTCCACCCACCAATCAAGATACGATGCAAGTTAAAATTTTTAATAGCGATGAGGTGTACGGTCACCTGTAAAAGTCCACCAATCAAAACGGCTACTGAGAGAGCAATAATGATAGTCTCAGGCTCCTCTTTCATATAGAGTAATAAAGAGGCAATCATCGCGATATTGAGCAGAGCTGTAGACATGGCAGAGGTGGCAAAATGCTCTTTATACTGTAACAGGGTAGCTAAAAAGGTAACGATAAATACTAAGTCCAAATACCAAAAGTTAATGGCTGTCAGTGGTGCAGTTTGGGCTATAAGTTCAGAACTCCAATCCCAAGCGATAGCACGGGTAAGCAGTTCAGGGAAAAAGGTCACAAATAGAGACATAGCAATAATGACAACCATAAAGCGTAAAAAGATAGCTGTGGCAAAAACCCCTTTTTGACGACTGGCTATAAACGATGGCATAAAAGCTTGAGTAAATGCACCTTCTGCAAAGATACGCCGAAAGAGATTAGGGAGTTTAAAAGCTACAAAAAATATGTCAGTATAGACTGATGCCCCCAAAGCTGAAGCCATAGTGACATCACGCCCTAAACCTGTAACACGAGAAAAGAGAATACCGAAGCTGTTGGTGAAGATAGATTTTAGTTTTATAATGGTTCTCCGTAGTTGTTATTTTATATTTTTAGTTGCAATTGTATATTAAAAATTTTTACAAAGATTTGAAATAATTAATTTATATTCACTATCTGTTATTTTTCCAATAAATGAAGTAACTCTTTTTTTAGATATGGTTCTAATATGATTTATTAAAATATCTGAATCTCTATTTAAATTATCTCTTTTTACTAACCTTAATCTAAATGGTAACATATCATCAAGTAGTTGTGTTGATAAAGGGACAACAATAATTGTATCTAAGATTTGATTTGATTCATTATCAGAGATAATTATACAAGGTCTAACTTTGCCAACTTCATCACCTTTTTTAGGATTTAAGTTGATGCCCACAATATCACCCCTATTTAAGTCCATCATCAATTCCTACTTCTAAAAATTCCAAATCTTGGTGTTGTTTTAGTATTTTTAGTTTCTCTATTCTCTCTTTTTTTTCAATTTCTTCGATTACACTGGAGATTATATCCTCATATTTTGAAGATATAAAATATCCTAAATCTTTATGTTTTCGCTTATCAACAATTTTAGATATGGTCATCTGTTTAAAAAGAGATGGTTGAGTCTGTAATGCTGTTATTCCATATTCTACCATTTTATATCCTTGTGTTTTAATTATTATAGATTATAGTATATGAATTATAATAAATTGTTTAAAGTAAAAAACATTACAATTTGACATATTTTCACTACTTCTAAAAAATAGTTGCTATACTTCAAAATATATAAAATAAGGAATAGATTATGCTTGTAGGGATAGAAGGAACTATAGAGAAAAAAGACCCAACTTTTGTACATCTAAATGTCAATGGTCTAATTTATGAGGTTAATATATCGGTTAACACCTCTAATGCCATTAGTGAGCCAAGAGTTAAACTGTTGGTCACACAGATTATTCGTGAAGATGCTAACTTGCTTTTTGGATTTATGGATATGCATGAGAAACGGATGTTTGATACACTGATTAAAATTAATGGGGTAGGACCAAAGGTGGCGATGGCTACCTGTTCGACCTTTACCCCTATAACTTTTTCACGTGTGGTTACTGATAGAGATGTAGGATTGCTTAAGCGTGTACCAGGGATTGGTCCTAAGGCTGCCAGTCGAATCTTAGTAGAGTTGGCTGACTTCATTGTAGATAGTAGGGAGTCGAGTAGTGTGCTTGATAGTAGTATGAGTGATGCAGTGTTGGCACTGGAGAGTTTAGGGTTTAAAAAAGAGCAGATTAAAAAGGCATTGTCAGGGGCTACTGGTGATACATCTGAACTTGTGAAGTTTGGGCTTAAGAAATTGCAAAGATTATAAGAGAATTAGGGTAAAATATCATTAAAAAATCTTTCGTGGGCAAGAATACCCACGCTACAATAAAGGTAAACAATTATATGAATATAGCAATACTCTTTGGTGGTTCTAGCTACGAGCATGAGATTAGCATTGTCTCTGCGATTACACTCAAAAAAGTTTTAAAAAAATCAAACCTCTCTTTTATTTTCTGTGATAGCAACAGGGAGTTCTATCTGATAGATTCTACTAATATGAAGTCAAACTATTTTGCTGATGGCAGTTATAGAAAAGCTAAAAAACTTATACTTAAAAAAGGGGCTTTCTGTACAGAGGGCATGTTGGGATTGAAAGAGCAATCTTTAGGCACGGTTCTTAACCTTATTCATGGGCGTGATGGTGAAGATGGAAAAGTGGCTTCACTTTTAGAGTTTAATGATATTGCTTATATCTCACCACGTATTGATGCTTCGGTACTCTCTTATAATAAACTTTATACCAAACTTTATGCAGAGAGTTTAGGGGTGAAAGTAGTTCCTTATAAACTGTTAAATTCAAATGAGAGTAGAGATATAGAGTTAGAGTATCCCGTGATTATTAAACCAGTTAGACTTGGGTCTAGTATTGGTGTGAGTATTGTAAAAAGTGCTGATGAGTTGGATTACGCTTTAGATGTGGCATTTGAGTTTGATACACAAGTACTTATAGAGCCATTTATAGAGGGTGTTTTAGAGTATAACCAAGCAGGGTGTAAGACAGCTGATTTTGAACTCTCCATTGTGGAAGAGCCAAACAAAGAGGAGTTTTTAGACTTTGAGAAGAAGTATCTTGACTTCTCTCGTGATGGTAAGGTGATGGATGCTGAGATATCTGCTGAACTGAAATCTGATATTCAAGAAGCATTTAAAAAGGTTTACGGAACTATTTTTGAAGGAAGCATCATTAGATGTGACTTCTTTGTGGTTGATGGAGAGGTTCTGCTTAATGAGATTAACCCGATTCCTGGCTCTATGGCGAATTATCTATTTGAAGATTTTGAGGGGATGGTCAAGAGACTATCGACTAAACTTCCTAAAGAGGCATTAATTAAAATAGACTACTCTTATATTAACTCTATTCAGTCTGCTAAGGGTGGAAAGGTATAATTTTTTTGGAAACGCAAACTTTAGTTGCGTAATATCGAGGCTAAAGCCATCGTTTCCTATTTAATAATCCTCTTTGCTTTTACAAACTTCTTATTATATTTACTTTTTGAGAGTGAAGAGATAATAATCCCTTTTTTGCTTGAAGCTGCATGTATAAATCGGTCATTACCTATATACATACCCACGTGGGTAATGGGGATTTTTCGTTTGTCTGTGGTTTTAAAGAAGAGTAAATCACCCTTTTTTAGTTCACTTCGCGTGACATACTGTCCAACCTTTGACTGCTCATAAGCAGTTCTTGGGAGTTCTATACCCTCTTGTTCATATAGGTATTTAACATACCC
>JAHZJZ010000234.1 GCA_022600655.1 Campylobacterota bacterium
CTATGTTCGAGCAGATGGTAAAAGCATGTTAGCTATCACCAATGAAGTAGGAGAAGCTGATAAGTTCAAAGAGGGAATGGCAAGAACACGTATCAATGGTAAGATTGGATTTTTCAATCAAAGCTTAGATATGGTTTTAGCCCCTATGTATGACTATGCTTTTCCTTTTTATGACGGTGTTGCCGAAATATGTATGGGATGTAAAGAGAGTGTAGAAGAGGGAAATAGCATACTTGATGGTGGTACTTGGAAACGGATTAATAGGTCAGGATTAGTACTGGAAGAGTAGCGTAAACATACAGAAGGGTGGATTGTTATGTTTTTTAAATTAAAAAAAATAAGTGTGTTATTAGGTGTAATGGGTGTTTTAGGTTGTGGAGGAGGTGGAGGCAGTACCTCTAGCAGTAACAGTGTTGTAGCGAGTGCTTCCCTTGAGGTTAAGTATGAAAATGATACTACAGAAGAGGTAAATACTTTAACTCCGACGCAAAAAGCAGTGCTTGAGAGGCATAATGATAAACGGCATAACTATTTTGTAGATGCAGATTTAAGTTATAGTCTTGAGCTGGAAAAAGCAGCACAAGTGTATGCCAATACTTTGGCAAAGAGTGGAGAGTTTGAGCATGACCCCAATAACCAGATAAATGGATATGGAGAGAATCTCTATGCGCATAGTCAAAATGAAGTTCCAACCATAAATGATGCCATAACTCCTTGGTTTGATGATGAGGAGCCATACTATCACTATGAAGATGGAAGTTGTGAAGAGGGAACTTTTGCAAATGGACAAACTATTTTGTGTGGTCACTATACGCAAGTACTTTGGCAAGAGAGCAGAGAGGTAGGGTGTGCTTGGACTCAATATCAGACAGGTACATTTGAGGGTGGTTATGTTTATGTGTGTAAATATAAAAAAGCTGGAAATGTAGTTGGTGAGAAACCTTACTGTAAAGAGTATTCAAACAGTGACCTTTATAGTGAAACACTTCCTTCGTTCAAGAGTATTGACTTAGATAATAAAAGTTTTTCTATAGAGCTGATTGTTGAAGATAGAAAAGCTTGTACGCGTGATAGTAATTTTAATTCAGCCATTAAATTTGGTACTAATTTAAGTAGCATAAAAATTGAAGACTTTCAGATTTTTAATAATGACAAATACCCTAATACTTTAGAGTTTGATACGGTAACTATTGGTGAAAAAACACTTAAAATATCAGGTGTTAATCGACATATTGCTGATATAGATTATCAAAACAAAGAGATTTATATGAATATGACACTTATTGGAGAGACACAAGAGTATTATGCGGTTGAATTAGATTGGAATGGACTTGATGCTAGTTTGACAAAATATTCAAGGCAAATGAAAGCGAAACTCTATAAACAGTAATGTAAAATGGCAGTATGATAACCATAAAATCTGTTTTAGAAGAGATATCTAAACATAAAAAAGTTCTTATAATTGCCAATTTTATAGCCATCTTCTCTACTCTTTTGAGTATTCCAGTACCCCTTTTAATTCCTTTGCTTATTGATGAAGTTATTTTAGGGAAAGAGGGGTGGATTACAGAGGGGATTGACCAGTTTCTTACGATTAGCTCTCCTGAATATTATATTCTTACGGTGCTTATAATCACTATTGTTTTACGGGCTTTGAGCCTACTCTTAAATGTCTTACATATACGAATCTTCACTAAAATTGCCAAAGAGGTGACTTATAAACTTAGAAAACAGCTGCTTAATCATCTGCAGATTGTATCCATGAGTGAGTATGATATGTTGGGGTCTGGTGCTGTTGCATCTAAAGTGATTACTGATGTCGATACCATTGATAAGTTTATCTCTAGTTCAGTAGGTGAAATTATTGTTGAAGCGTTAACATTAGTGGGTGTCGCTGCTATGATTTTGTATCTAAATTGGCAATTAGCACTGGTTATTTTGATACTCAATCCCTTAGCACTGGGGTTTTTTCTTCGAGTTTTTCGTAATGTGGCAAAGATTAAGAAAAAAGAGAACAAAGCCATAGAGGTGTTTCAAAACTCATTAACCGAGAGTTTAGAGTTGTATAACCAAGTACGGGTACAAAATCGTGAAGGGTATTTTTTAGATGATATCGATAAAAAAGCCAAACATATACGAGATAAAGCCTATACCTTTGGGTTAAAGAGTGAGATTTCTCTAAAATTTTCTCAAATGTTGATTATGTATTCTCATGATATTTTTAGAGCAGTAGGTATTTTTATGGTACTGATAGGAGCTTTAAGTATTGGTAAGATGTTAGCAATTTTTGCTTATGCATGGGTAATTATGAGACCGATAGATAAGTTGATAAATTTTGTGCATCTCTATTTTAATGCCAAGAGTTCGATTGAGAGGTTAAATGAGATTTTAAATCTTAATGTTGAGCCAAAATATGAAGAGAAAATCAATCCTTTTGAGAAAGAGAAAACAGCATCGATACATTTAGAAAACGTATCTTTCTCTTATGATAAAAATAGTGTTGTATTGAACAATATTAATCTTAGGATTAATAAAGGTGAAAAGGTTGCGATTATTGGAGAGACTGGTAGTGGGAAGAGTACGTTAGCTCAAATACTTATAGGGTTATATCCTATTAGCCGTGGTACGATATATTACAATGGTGTTGATATTAAAGAGATTGGATATGAGTGCGTACGTGAAAATGTTGGCTTTGTTTTACAGTCTCCTATGATGTTTAACCATACACTTAGATTTAATCTAACGCTAGGTAAAGAGAGTGATGATGAAAGTATTTATAAGGCGTTAAGAATTGCACAGCTATATGATTTTGTAACTTCTCTTCCTGATGGCTTAGATACGATAGTAGGAAAAAATGGTACAAAACTCTCTGGAGGTCAGAAGCAACGTCTCTCAATTGCTAGAGTACTTTTAGACAATCCTAAAGTGATTATTTTTGATGAGTCGACCTCTTCTCTTGACAATGAGACAGAAAATAGACTGTTAGAAGCATTAATGCATCATAGTCATGGTAAAACTATTATTACCATAGCACATCGAAAAAATAGTATTGAAAAAGCCGATAGAGTCATTGATTTGAACAGTTTATAATAATTTATATTTTGTTTTTTTATGATTCAAATAGTTACAATATATTTTTAAAAATGCTCCATATGTTACATTAGTTCTCACTTTTTTCAAAAAAATTCTTTAAATGTGATTTTTTTTTTAATTATCCCTAGCAAATACACAAATAGTAGATAACGTACAATATCTAAAGCAAAAGGAAGTAAAATGGAAACAAATATCACTCATCTTTTTATAATAGCCATTCCAATAATAATATTTTTACTCTATTTAATATCAGAAAGTTTACTTATTGTATCAATTATCGGAAGTATTGTTTTAATACTCTTAGCACTCTATATATACCATAGCCGTTCAAGAAAAGAGACATTAAATATTATTAGAAGTAATCAAACTTTATATTTTAATCTTAGTGATGACCAGCTTTTCTCCATAGAGCTTGAAAAAGAGCAATCTTTACATGAGGTTTTAGTAGAGACCATTAAAAAAGAGAAAGCAACGATTGAAGATATGGTTAACTACATTGATTTTATCAATTTCAAAAATGATAAATTACAAAAAGAGTTAAATGAGCTTATCAAAAAAGAGAGTTAAATAGCTGTTTATACATGTTAGAGAAAGTTTCTTTTAGAGATTTAACGTTTTTAATCACATTTTAGATAAAATTCTTTTTAATTTGTTTGATTAGTGGGGTAGAGGCGTTAAATGACATCAGAAATACAACAGACACAAATGATAGAAGAGATTGAGAAACGTTTCAAACTCTATCCTTATGTCAAAAAAGCATTTTTAGAGGTCAATAGAAAACTTTTTGTCCCAAGAGGGTTGGGACATATCGCTTATCAACTTGATGCTCTACCTATGCAACAAAATCAATGGATATCCTCTCCTTTAACGGTAGCTAAAATGACCCAACATCTTGAAGTAGATGGGGTTGACTCCGTACTTGAAGTAGGGTGTGGGAGTGGATATCAAGCGGCTATTCTTGCAAAGCTTTGTCGAAGAGTGTTTACCATTGAAAGAATTGACTCACTGCTTAAAGAGGCAAAAGAGCGTTTTAGAAAAGAGGGAATCAATAATATCTTTACCCGTTTTGATGATGGTCAAAGAGGTTGGAAAGAGTATGCCCCTTATGAACGCATCTTATTCTCAGCAACAGCAAAAGAGATACCTGAAATTCTTTTTGAACAGTTAGCTGAGGGGGGAATTCTTTTAGCTCCTATTGAAGAGGATGGTTTACATATTTTGACACGATACTATAAACGAAATGGTAAGATTAGTTCTGAGACAATAGAGCCGTGTCTCTTTGTTCCTATTATGAATGGACGTGTAAAATAAAAAAGGGTAGAGACATTGGTCTACCCCTACGATGTTATTCTGCTTCTAAGATAGCTCCGTTACTAGCATTGGTTACCAATGCTCTATATTGTTTCAACCATTTACTATCTAAAGGTTTAACAATTGGCTTGAAGTCTGCTTTTCGTTTAGCAATCTCCTCATCGGAGATATTTACTTGTAAGATATACTCATCTACATCAATATGAATTTCATCACCATCTTCAAGTAGTCCAATCATACCACCTTCAGCAGCTTCAGGACTAACATGCCCAATACTAGCTCCTCTAGTAGCTCCTGAGAATCTTCCATCTGTGATGAGTGCAACAGAGTCACCAAGACCCATACCCATAATAAGACTGGTAGGGCTTAGCATCTCCTGCATACCTGGACCACCTTTTGGTCCTTCATATCGGATAACCACAACATTACCAGCTTTTACTTCACCGTTAATGATTCCCTTAATCGCTTCATCTTGAGAGTTGTAACATACAGCTGTTCCCGTAAATACTCTATCACCTGTAATACCTGCAGTTTTAATAACAGCACCCTGTTCTGCAAGGTTTCCATAGAGAATAGCTAAACCACCAACTTCACTATAAGGATTATCAATAGTATGAATGATATTGGTATCTTTAATCTCTGCATTGGCAATTCTCTCTTTGATACTTTCACCTGTAACTGTTAAGTTATCAAGTAAAATATCTTCACCTCGTTTACTCATCTCATGCATTACAGCTGATACACCACCAGCTTTATCTATATCTTGCATATGTACCGTTGTTAAACTTGGTGAAATTTTTGCAATATGGGAAACTTTTTTAGAGATGGTATTAATATCTTCAAGATTGAAGTTAACTTCAGCCTCTTTGGCAATGGCTAACATATGAAGAACGGTGTTTGAACTTCCACCCATTGCCATGTCAACAGCAAAGGCATTACGAACAGCATTTTCATTCAAAATATTTCTTACATTATATTGTGAAGATTTCTCTTGACCCATAAGCGCAATTTCACAAACTCTTCTAGCTGCCTTTCTGTAAAGCTCTTCACGCTCTTTTGTGAGTGCTAAGATGGTACCGTTTCCAGGCAGTGCAATTCCCATCGCTTCCATGAGTGTATTCATAGAGTTGGCTGTAAACATTCCAGAACAAGATCCTCCACTAGGACAGGCATTACATTCGATGTCGGTAAGTTCAGCTTCTGTAATCTCACCAGCTTCAAATTTACCAACCGCTTCAAATGCAGTGGCTAAGTCAATTGGTGTACCATCTTGTGTATACCCTTTTGCCATAGGACCACCTGAAACAAATACCGTAGGAACATTAACTCTCAATGCACCCATAATCATTCCTGGAACAATTTTATCACAGTTAGGAATGGCAATCATCGCATCAAGTTTGTGTGCATTCATTACTGTTTCTATAGAGTTAGCAATAATTTCACGGCTTGGAAGTGAAAAGAGCATACCATCATGACCCATGGCAATACCATCATCCACACCAATGGTATTAAATTCAAATGGTACACATCCAGCTTTTCTAATCTCATCTTTAATGATAGTAGATACTTTATCTAAAAAGAAATGTCCTGGTATTATCTCTATAAAAGAGTTCGCTACGCCAATAAATGGTTTAGTAAAATCTTCATCTTGTAAACCAGTAGCTCTAAAGAGTGAACGGTGAGGGGCTCTATTATGACCTTTTTTGACTATATCACTTCGCATTTTATTCCTTTAAAATGTTGTTTTTTATATTTTTTGCAGATTATATCAAAAAATAGACTAAAACCCTTTACATTCAAAAAAAAGTTGGCTATAATCGCATTCCAATTTTAGATGTGCGGGAATAGCTCAGCGGTAGAGCACGACCTTGCCAAGGTCGGGGTCGCGAGTTCGAACCTCGTTTCCCGCTCCATCGTTTAAAATTGTGATATATGAATTTCAAACTTTAGTAGTACCATAATTAAGCCCGGGTGGTGGAATGGTAGACACAGGGGACTTAAAATCCCCCGGTCATTGTGACCGTGCCGGTTCAAGTCCGGCTCCGGGTACCACTAAAGATGGTTTCAATATATAGGCGTTATGGCGACATCGCCAAGTGGTAAGGCCGCAGCCTGCAAAGCTGCTATCCCCAGTTCGAATCTGGGTGTCGCCTCCAGAAACCTATATTTAAAGTATGTTTTATCTTTTTTTGATAGAATTACACTTCTTTATTAATGTCGGGAGATGTCAGAGTGGTCGAATGTGCCGGTCTTGAAAACCGGTGAGGGTAATACCTCCGGGAGTTCGAATCTCCCTCTCCCGGCCATAATCTCTTAAAATATCTCTAATCTTTTCTAAATCTTTAAAATTTTTTTACACTATATTTTTACACTGTTTCATATGTAAAATATATGAACTTGACCTAAATAAACACTTTTGATGATATTGTTTTTTTTGTGGGTAAAATGTGTATAAATATCTAAATTATATCTATAACCTATTTTAAACCACTATTTTATGGGATTTTACTGCTATAAGTATTATGTATCATATTAGTTAAAAATTAGTAAAGTTTCATCAAAAGTGAATAATATCAAGAAAAAATAAGGTTACTGCTGTTATGATGATGATGTAGATTTATTAAATTGATGAGTTTCTTCTATCAAGGGCTCATTTATTAAATA
>JAHZJZ010000235.1 GCA_022600655.1 Campylobacterota bacterium
AATCTATCTTCTATTGCTAATATTTTAGATGATATATTGTTAAATATAGTTTAATATAAATATTTTAAGGGTTTAGTATCATATAGAAAAAATGTAGAGATAATGTGGGTTAAAGAATGAAGAGAGATTTTACAAGAGAAAAACTCTCTTGTAAAAGAAATAAAAAATAGTAAGACCTATCTTTTTGAGAACTGTGGAGATCTTCTCGCTTTTTTCTTACCTGGTTTCTTACGCTCAACAACTCTAGAGTCACGAGTAAGAAGACCCATAGGCTTAAGAATCGTTCTGAAAGACTCTTCATAAGCTACAAGTGCTTTGGTAATTCCATGTTTTACAGCGTCAGCTTGAGCAGAGTAACCACCACCAAGAGTTGAAGCTTTGATGTTTACAGACTCTAGTTGCTTAGTAGCTTCTAATGGAAGTCTAACTTTCATCTTAAGTGTCTCATGTCCACCTAACCACTCATCTAATGATTTACCATTAATTGTCATTTCACCAGAACCTGGAGTCAACCATACTTTAGCGATAGCTGCTTTTCTTTTTCCTGTTGCATAGATAGTTTTCGCCATTCTTATGCTCCTTTGTTAATTTGTGCAGTATGTGGGTGTTCAGCACCAGCATATACTTTTAATTTTTTAAGCATCGCTCTACCCAAAGTAGTCTTTGGAAGCATACCTCTTACAGCTAACTTATAAAGTTTTTCTGTATTACTCTCTAACATCTCGTCTAGTTTCTTACTTTTTGTAGAACCAAAGTAACCAGAGTGAGTAAAGTACTCTTTTGTTTCTAGCTTTGTTCCTGAAAATTTAGCTTTTTCAGCATTGATAATAACTACATAATCACCACAATCTACGTTTGGTGTAAATGATGGCTTATGTTTACCTCTTAAAAGTGTTGCTACTTCAGTCAAAATACGACCGAATGTTTTGCCATCAGCATCGATAAGAACCCAGTCTCTCTCTACTTCATGAGGCTTCATGACAGATGTCAATTTCATGTTGTTTCCCTTGGAATAAAATAAGCCTATTGGCTTTTGTGGGCGAAGTATATCTTCTTAAACTTAAAATTTATTTAAATTAAGTTAAATTTAAGTTTATTTGTCTATCTTTTTAAAATACGTTCTCAAATTTCAATTGAATATTTAGAACCCATAGCTATGTCTATAATGACCAATAATTAATCACTTTTTTAAACACAAAGAATATCTTTTAGACTATAATTTTAAAAAAATATGATGAATATATTTATCAATGAGGAAAAACAAATGAAAGCTGTTGTCATGGCAGGTGGATTCGGAACTCGAATTCAACCTCTTACGAACTCTCGCCCAAAGCCTATGTTACCAATTATTAATAAACCAATGATGGAACACACAATGATGACCCTAAAAGATTTAGGGATTACCGAGTTTATTGTTTTACTCTATTTTAAACCTGAAATTATCCAAGACTACTTTGGAGATGGAAGTGACTTTGGAATCAAAATTACCTATGTTGTACCTGATGATGATTATGGTACAGCAGGTGCTGTAAAATTAGCAGAAGCGTATATTGGTGATGACAATTTTATTATTATTAGTGGAGATTTGGTAACAGACTTTGATTTTCAGAAAATTTTTGACTACCATGCACAAAAAAAGTCACAACTTACCATTACTCTAACATCTGTGGACAACCCTTTAGAGTTTGGTGTGGTCATCGCCAATGAAGAGGGAAAAATAGAGAAGTTCCTTGAAAAGCCAAGCTGGGGTGAGGTTTTCAGTGACACTATTAACACGGGTATCTATATTATAGAACCTGAAATTTTAAAATACATTCCAAAAAATGAAAATTTTGACTTTGCGAAAGACCTTTTTCCACGTCTAATGCGTGAGGGAATTGATTTGACAGCTGGTTATGCAGAGGGCTACTGGAGAGATGTTGGAAATCCTGAGAGTTACCGTGATGTATACGATGATATTTTGACAGGAAAAGTCAACTTTAACATTCATGGAACCGTAACCCAGTTCCCTGATGGTGTACTTTACAGTGACGATGCGTATGAGCTTGACAAAAGTATTGATATTATTGGTACGGTTGTTTTAGGTAAGGGTGTTGTATTAGGAGAAGGTGTAAACCTTAAAAACGTAGTTATTGGAGACAATGTTAGCATTGGAGATGACTCTAAAATACGCAATACTGTTATCTGGAACGATGTCAACATTGACCGTAATGCTATGCTTGATGCCTGTGTGATTTGTAACAACAATGAGATTGGTAAAAATGTCACCGTTAAAGCAGGGATGATTTTAGCTGAGGGGTGTGAGGTAGGTCAACTGGTCACCGTAGAGAAAGATGTAACCATCTGGTCATATAAAGTGATTGAAGATGCTTCTATTGTCAGCAACAGTTTGATTTTGGGAAGCAAATACAAAAACTCTATTTTTGAAGATGGTATGGTTATGGGACAATCAAATGTGGAACTCTCTTGTGAGATGGCAACCAAACTAGCTGAAGCTTTTGGAGCCCAACTTCCTGTGGGTTCAACCGTTCTCGTTTCTCGTGATTATCATAAAAACTCACGTATGCTTAAACGGGCATTTTTAGGTGGGCTACTTTCAGCTGGTATTGATGTGATTGATTACAGTGATATCCCTTCGGCTGTATTACGTTGTAACCTATCAGCCAATGATATCTATGCAGCAGGAGTATATTTCCGTCAAAAGATTGATGACCCTACTAGTACGGTTATTACTTTCTATAACCATGAAGCACTTAGAATCAATAATGATGTCTCTAAAAAGGTAGAGAAAGCCTTTTTCAAAGAGACCTTTAGACGGGTAGATTATTCGAAAATTGGTCAGATTAGCGAGTCAAATCATGATCAAGAGTATCGTGTTTACCGTGAAGGTATGGAAGCACTATTGAAATCACAACAGTTTCAGTGTGTAGATTGCCGTATTGCTGTGGACATGATGCACGGAATGGCATCCGAAGTCTTTCCAGACATTTTAAATGAACTTGCGGTAGATAACATCATGTTTAATGCTCATCCAGATGTACATCGCTTGTCAAATATTAAAACATTGACCAAACGTTCAAATGAAGACATGAGTGCTGTTATTAAAGCACTAAAACTAGATGCAGGATTTATGCTCTACCCTTATGGTCAACGTCTTGATATTGTGTGTGATAAAGGAACGATACTCAACAAACAAGAGTCGCTCTACTTGGTTCTTTTACTCTTAAATATGGAAGCTAAAGCATCAGGTCAAAAAAAACAGGTATTTTTACCAACATGGGCTGCTGATATTGTCTACTTTGATTATCTTGAGATTTCACGGGGTCAATATGCCAATTTTAAAGCTGAAGAGATAAAAAAATATGATTTAGTAGCAACAGGAGAAGGAAACTTCTCGTTTACAGAGTTTGCGACGCATCGTGACTCTATGTATGCAACATTGAAAGTTCTTGAGATGATGTTGAACCATAATGTACAGCTTTCAACACTGATTGAGTCTTTACCAAAATTTTACTACAAAGCAACACAAGTAGAGTGTTCACAAGCACTTAAAGGTAAAATGATGCGTATGTTCCTTGAAGATGCAAAAGGCAAAGAGTCTTCAACCTTAGATGGTGTAAAAATTTGGCTCGATACCAATGACTGGATACTCATGATTCCAGACCAGTACAATGACAGTCTAAACCTCTATATTCAAGCCCAAACCGATGAGAAAGGTGAAGCCATTTTAGAGACCTACAGCCAAAAAATTAAAACATGGTCTAAAGCGTAATGAAACAGCCTTCACTTAACCTCTGCTTCTTTTGGCACATGCACCAACCCGACTACCGAGGTAGCGATGGTGTCATGAGTATGCCATGGGTCTTTTTACATGCCATAAAAGATTACTATGAAATGCCGTGGTTACTTAGCCTCCATAAGGGGCTAAAGGCAACCTTTAACATCACTCCACCACTCATAGAGCAACTTAATCTTTACAATGACCCTATAGAAAATGACTACTTTCTATCTTTATGGGATGCACACCCTTCAACTTTAGAGTCTAAGGATAGAGAGTGGCTTATTAAAACTTGTAAATCAACACAATATGAGACGATGATTAAACCCATCGCTGCTTTAGATGTCTTATATCATAAAACCTCATTAAGTGATGAGGAGCTAATAGATTTTGAAATGCTCTTTATGTTGACATGGTGTGGAAACTACCTGCGTCAAGAGAACACTTTGGTTAAAGCACTTTTCCAAAAAGAACAAGGTTTTACCCAAAGTGATAAAAGGGAACTCTTAAATGAATTAACAGCCTTTATCGCTACCATTTTACCTTTTTATGCAAAGTTACAAAAAGAGGCTGTCATTTCCCTATCGACCACCCCATATAACCACCCTATCTTGCCTCTACTTCTGGACATGAACAATGCCAAACAAGCCAATGAACATACCACCATTGTTGAAAACCCCATTTCACTTCGTGACGATGCCATAGAACAAGTAGAACGCTCTATTGCTTTGTATGAAACAACCTTTGGCATGAAACCCACAGGTTTTTGGCCAGCAGAAGGGGCTGTAGATGAGGAGAGTGTGGCTATTTATAAAGAGCGTGGACTCTCATGGATAGCCACAGATGAAGCAATTCTGTTTCGTTCTTTAGAAGATGAAAATCGTGAAAACCTCTACAAACCTTATCTCTTTAATGGTGTAACCATAGGTTTTCGTGATCATGGCTTAAGTGACCTCATCGGTTTTAACTACCGTTTTAAAACAGGTCATGATGCATCTGAACACTTTATGCAGGTGGTTGAACCCATTGCCCACACCCAAGAAGAGGCGACACTTTTTGTCATTTTAGATGGTGAGAATGCATGGGAGTTTTTTGAAAATAACGCCTATGATTTTTTTACAGCCCTATACACACGTTTTAATAGAACCTCTTGGTGTCAAACAGTGACCATGGATGAAGTATCAAAACTAGATAATGCAGGAGAGTTAAAACAACTTGCATCAGGGAGTTGGATACATGGAAACTTTGACACTTGGTCAGGACACAGTGAGAAGAACCGTGCTTGGGAGCTAATATACCAAACCAAACGTGATATAGAACACTATCAAGGTGAGATTAGCGATGAAGTGGCAGAGAAAATCAAATTTCACTTTTTAGCTTCAGAGTGTAGTGATTGGTTCTGGTGGTATGGTGATGACCATGTCACTGAGTTTGGACTAGAGTTTGATGCTCTTTTTAGAGAACACCTCATCAGTATCTATCAACTACTTGACATACAAGCTCCATCAGATTTATTTGAGCCAATTATTAAACATAAAAGTGCTGTCTCATTTTTACAGAAACCTCACAGGGAGATTCGTCCTTGTATTGATGGTGTGAACTGCTCTTTTTTTGATTGGTTGGGAGCGGGTTCAATTGATGAGAGTAAACTCTACTCTACCATGGACAGAGTACGAGGTCCTATTGAGAAGATATACTATGGACATGATGACTCAACAGTTTTCTTAGCCTTTGAGGGTGACATTACCATACTAAAAAGAGAAAATATTGAATTACAAGTAGTTGTAGAGGAGACCGCTGAAGTACTGATGCTTCCTCTGCATGAATCAAGCCGTTCAAATAAAGCTCATGTAGCAGTAGGTGAACGATTGGAAGTGGCACTTTTAAAACCACTCTTTAATGACACCCGTTCTTTTCATCTGCGTTTAGAGATTATTGAAGGTAAAAGTATTATTCAAACCATGCCAGGGTATGGGTCACTCACCGTTGATTTAGATGAGAATTATGCTCATAACTGGTTTGTATAAAAGAAATCTTGAAAAACTAGGAAACGATGACTTTAGTCTCGTTAAGTTTGGGTGTAAACACGCCGATTCCAAAGAGTTTTGCAAGATGTATAAAAAATTAAATAACTATAGGACAAAAAATGGCTAACAGCACAAAACTACTTTTTGGAATTCACATGCATCAACCCGTTGACAACTTCAACTGGGTTATAAAAAAAGGTGTTGAGACCTGTTACGGTCCCTTTTTTGAAGTGATGAGTCAATACCCTGAGTTTAAATTTGCTGTCCACTGTAGTGGTTGGTTAATGGAACAGATAGAAGAGAAACACCCTAAACTTTACAGTCAAATTAAAACCTTAGCAGAGCAAGGAAGCATTGAATTCTTCTCTGCAGGGTATTATGAACCAATTTTAAGTGTTATTCCTTCTAAAGACAGAGTCACTCAAATAGAGATGCTTAACGACTCTATAAAAACTGACTTTAAACAAGAGCCTAAAGGGCTTTGGCTTACTGAACGGGTTTGGGAGTCTTCATTAATTCCTGATTTAAGCACAGCAGGTATTAACTATACGGTAATGGACGATTACCACTTCCAGTGTGCAGGGTTTGATGAAGAGATTTTAGATGGCTACTACATGAGTGAAGAGGGAGGAGCTGAGATTGCTCTTTTCCCTATTAACAAACAACTGCGATACGCTATCCCTTTTTTAAATGTAGATACAGCGATTAAAACCATAAAATCTTTTAACCGTAAAGAGAACTCAGCAGCCATTATTTTTGATGATGCTGAAAAATTTGGTATGTGGCCAGGAACTTATGAGTGGGTGTATGAGAAAGAGTGGCTTAAAAATTTTGTTGAAGCGGTCTTAGCCGATGAGCAGATAGAGACGATGCACTATGGTGAATACTATAAGCAAGAGCGTACCCGTGGTATTGCTTACCTGCCAAATGTCTCTTACTATGAGATGGGTGAATGGAGTCTACGTGCTGAAGATACGTTAAAGCTAGAAGCCTTTAAAAAAGAGATGGGGCAAAAGCGTTATGAAGAGGAGGGAGTCAAGTTTCTCAAAGGAGGAATTTGGAAAAATTTCTTGGTCAAATATGAAGAGAGCAATCGTATTCATAAACGTACCTTAGAACTCTCAAAAATCCGTGAAAGCGTTAAAAAACCAGCATTTGATACAGCCCTTTATAAAGCACAAACCAATGATGCCCTTTGGCATGGTGTCTTTGGAGGTCTCTACTTACCAAACCTTAGAGACAACGCCTATAAGTACATTATTGAAGCGGAACATGCACGTTATGGTCGTAAACACCGTTTAGAATCAGACCAAAATGAACTGGATGGTTATGAAAAAGTAAAAATGGTAATGCCAAAGTTTATTTTTCGTTTTGATGCAGCTCATGGAGGGCAACTGGTTGAGTTTGACAACCGTAAAGCACTGTTCAATTGGCAAAACACTTTGACCCGTCGAAAAGAAGCATACCATCAAAAATTACTTGAAAATGCTCCAGAGGTTGAAGAGGAGATAAAACCTGTTGCCGATGGTATTGATACCATTCACCATGCAAACATTAAAGTAGACGATGAACTACGTAATGCAATTATTTATGACTGGTATCTGAAAAACTCATTTGTTGACCACATTAGTGATGAACGTTTTAATGGAGACAATTTTCGTCATTGTAATTTCCCTGAGTATGGCGACTTTACTAATCAAGCCTTTGAAGTAGAACTAGGCAAAGAGAGTGTAACTTTTTCACGTGATGGTGGTTTGTATTTCCCAGACAAAGAACCGACTCGTTTAGAGAAAAGCTATACCTCTAACAAAAGTGGTTTTGATTTCACTATTAAATTAAACACTAAATCAGATGGAGACTTTAGCTATGTCTTAGAACATAACTTCCACTTTGCCGATTATGAACTGGTAGCCATCAATGGTGAGCCACTTGCCGATGAGGGAAAATTTGAAACAAGCAGAAGTTTACAGATTCATGATAAACTTCTCAAACGTATGATTACCATTGAACTAGACCAACCATTTGAACTGTACTACTTCCAACTCTCTACCCTCTCTCAAAGTGAAGAGGGATTTGACTTGAGTGTCCAAGGGGTCAGTTTTGCCATGGTTGTACCATTTAGTCAAACATTAAACCTAAAAGGTTCATTGGAGGTAAGTGATGTCTGATATCCGTTATAATCGTTTGCAAGATGAACATGTCATTGTTGCTTCTGAACGTCTGCACCGTCCCAACTATCATAATGATGACTGTAGTGAGACACCAACGCCTAACAACTGCCCTTTTTGTGAGGGTAATGAGAGATTCACCGTTTCTGAAATTTTTGCGATTCGACAAGCAGACTCCCAAGCCAATAAAAAAGGGTGGCAGACACGCGTCATTCCCAATCTCTATAAAGCTGTACAGATAGAAGAACCTTGTGAACATCATTTTGGTCTTTTTGAACACTGGAAAGGATTTGGAGCTCATGAGGTGATTATTGATGTGCCTGAACATTTTACCTCTATGACACAATGGAGTGTTCACAATGTAATCGCGTGGTTAAAGACCCTAAAGAGTCGAGTCGCCGACCTACGAGGTGACCAGCGTATGGCATATATTTCGCTTTTTAAAAATGAGGGTTCCCAAGCAGGTGCTACGCAGTTGCATTCTCATACACAGTTAATTGCTTTGCCCTTTATTCCTAAAACACGACGTGAGGAGTATGAACGCAGTTATGCCCACTATCAACAGCATGGTGAAACCCTTTTGGCTTCAGAGATTCGCAAAGAAGAGGAAGCTATGGAGCGTGTGGTCGCAAGTAGTGGTGAGTTTACCGCCTACTGTCCTTATGCCAGTGCCTATCCATTTGAGATGATTATTAGCTCTAAAAATGCTTTGGGGCAGATAGACACCCTAAGTGAAGAGCATATGGAAACCTTGGCTCCATTGTTATTACAAACAGTAAAATCTTTAAAAAGCAACTTAGGCTGTGTTGACTTTAACCTTGAAATCTTTACCCCGCCTCTTCAAGAGGGAACTGTGGAACATAATTTGCTTCATCAGGTTAATGAGGTCTGTCGCTTTGGTATTCGTATTATGCCCCGTATCTATAAACATGCTGGTTTTGAGCTTAACACAGGGATTATTATCAACCCTGTCTCGCCTGAGTATGCAGCTAAATTATTAAGAGAGAAATTATGAGTAAATTAAATATTTTAATAGCAGCATCAGAAGTGGTTCCTTTTGCCAAAAGTGGAGGACTCGCCGATGTAGTAGGTGCTTTACCTAAAGCCTTAAAAGATTTAGGACACGATGTCCGTGTGGTGATGCCACGTTACTATGGTATAGACATAGAAACGTATGGACTCAAACTTTTAGAGGGTGAACTAGGCGTTCCTATGGGAAGCATGGGCGAAGTGTGGTCAGCTGTCTATGAGGGTGTCATTCCTAACAGTGATGTGCCTATTTACTTTATAGAGCATCATGGTTTTTTTGGTCGGAAAGGTCTTTATGATGAAGATGGTCAGGGCTATGGCGACAACGACAACCGATTTATCTTCTTGTCAAAAGCAGTAATGCAGTTGGCTAAAAAACTACACTTTAAACCCGATGTTATTCACGCTAATGACTGGCATACTGCACCAATTCCTATACTACTCAACAGCACTTATGCCAATGACCCTGATTTTAAAAATACAGGAACACTTTTAAGCATTCATAACCTACAACACCAAGGTAAATTCCATAAAGGAGCCATGGATGTCTTAGGGGTTGGCTGGGAACACTTTAACATGCATGAACTAGAGGAGTTTGGAGGGGTTAACCTACTCAAAGGGGGAATCGTCCATGCCGATGCTATTAATGCCGTTAGTAAAAAGTATGCCCAAGAGATTCGTACTTCTGAGTTTGGTTGGGGGTTAGAGTGGACTATCAACAACCATGCTCATAAACTCTATGGTATCTTAAATGGAGTAGATTATGAAGAGTGGAGTCCTGCCATTGACCCCTTTATTTCAAAGACCTATGACACTGGGAAATTGGCTGGTAAGCAGGTATGTAAAAAAGAGCTACAAGAAGCATTTAACCTGCCTATACGTAAAGATGTTCCCCTCATTGGACTGGTAGGACGTTTGGCTGAACAAAAAGGGATTACTCTACTCGCAGCCGCCATCTGGAACCTCATGGAGATGGACATTCAAATCGTATTGCTAGGAACAGGTGAAAAATGGGCAGAGCATTTCTTTGCTGATGTAGCAACAAAGTACCCTGAAAAGTTTGGCTGTTATATCGGCTATAAAAATGATTTAGCACACCAAATCGAAGCGGGGTCCGATATGTTCCTTATGCCTTCACTCTTTGAGCCTTGTGGATTAAATCAGATTTATAGTCTGCGTTATGGAACCGTGCCAATTGTACGAGCCACAGGTGGACTTGATGACACCATTGAAAACTATGACAAAGAGAGCAATTCAGGTACAGGCTTTAAGTTTTACGATGCGACACCTGAGGCGTTAACAGGTACAGTAAAGTGGGCTGTTGATATCTGGAACAGTGAAAAAAATGAGTTTGTTAAAATACGCCGTCGTGCGATGAAACAGCGTTTTGATTGGGCAGAAGCAGCACAAGGATATGAGGATGTTTATCGTCATATTGTCGCGGGTAGACTCAGTAGTACCCACCAATAGATTTCTTGTTCGGGACTAAAGTCTCCGTTTCCAAAGTAGTTTACACTCGGAACCGATGGCTTTAGCCTCGCCAAGTTCTAGTAAGAAAATAGGAGCTAAAATGTCACACGCAATACACTACAATCTTTCCACCTTAAGTGAAATGGATATCTACCTTTTTAAACAAGGTAGCCACGCAAAATTGTATGAGAAGTTTGGGGCTCATACCATGGAGCATAAAGGAAAAAAAGGGGTACATTTTGCAGTGTGGGCTCCAAATGCTAAAAGTGTCAGTGTACGAGGTGATTTTAACGACTATGTAACCGATGCACATCCCTTACAACTACGCAGTGACGATTCAGGAATCTGGGAAGGGTTTATCGAAGGGGTAGAAGAGGGTCTAACCTACAAATACCACATTGTCTCACAGTTTCATAATATCGTTCATGAGAAGAGTGACCCTTTTGCTTTTTACAGCGAAAAACCCTCTAACTCAGCCTCACGTGTTTGGAGTCTTGATGGGTACGATTGGGAAGATAAGGCATGGATGAAAGAGCGTTACCAACACAACGCTCATGATGCTCCTGTCTCTGTATACGAGATGCATCTTGGTTCATGGAAACGAAAAGTAGAAGAGGATAATCGTTACTTAACTTACCGAGAATTAGCTGTTGAATTGGTGGAGTATCTTAAAGAAATGAACTACACCCATGTGGAGTTTATGCCTCTGACTGAGTATCCGTTCTTTGGTTCATGGGGGTATCAAGTAGTTGGGTATTTCTCTGCTACAGCACGTTTTGGAGAGCCAGAAGATTTGATGTATCTGATTGATGTGTTGCATCAAAATGATATTGGAGTCATTATGGATTGGGTACCATCACACTTTGCTGTAGACATGCACGGTCTGATTAATTTTGATGGAACAGCTCTTTATGAACATGAAGACCCAAGACAAGGCTTTCACCCAGAGTGGGGAAGCATTATCTTTAACTATGGTCGAAATGAGGTAAAGTCCTTTTTGATTTCATCAGCGATGTTTTGGTTAGATAAGTACCATATAGATGGTATTCGTGTTGATGCCGTAGCTTCTATGCTCCACTTGGATTACGCACGAGAAGAGGGTGAGTGGATTCCCAATGAATTTGGAGGTAATGAAAACCTTGAAGCCGTTGAGTTTTTACGTAAACTTAACGAAAGTGTCTACGAACAGTTTCCTGATATTATGATGATTGCCGAAGAGTCCACAGCATGGCCAATGGTCACACGCCCAACCAGCATAGGTGGTCTTGGTTTTGGTTTCAAATGGAACATGGGTTGGATGCATGATTCACTAAAATATATGAGTTTTGACCCCATCCACCGAGCCCATCATCACCATCAACTCACTTTTAGTCTGTGGTACGCTTTTGATGAACAGTTTATGTTGCCTCTAAGTCATGATGAAGTGGTACATATGAAAGGTTCCCTCATCAACAAAATGCCTGGTGATATCAATCAAAAGTTCGCCAACTTACGTGCCATGTACGCCTACATGATGTCACACCCTGGAAAAAAACTCCTCTTTATGGGAGGAGAATTTGCCCAATATGCTGAATGGAATTTTGAAAAAAGTCTTGATTGGCATCTATTAGAAAATCCTCGACATGCTAAATTACAAAAAATGCTGAGTGACTTAAATGGTATTTATCGTAAAGAGAGAGCCTTACATCAGTACGATGAAAAACATAAAGGCTTTGAGTGGATTGATGATGGTGATTATGAACACAACTGCATCAGTTTTATGCGAAAAAGTGATGACCCTAATGAAACAGTGTATATACTCTGTAATTTTGCTGATGAGACAAGAGAACTCTACACCGTGGGTGTCCCCTATGCTGGTAAATATAAAGAGATATTTAACTCTCAATCAGCCTATTATGAAGGATGGAACATTGGAAACACAGGAGCTATAACAGCCAAAAAAGAGTCAATGCATGGACGTGACTATTCGATAACTTTGACGTTGCCACCTCTTGGGGTGTTGTATTTGAAGAGGGTGGTTGAGAATTAGATTTAATGCATAAAGAGATACTCAGAGGAATAGGATTTTTTTTACTCGTTTTGGCATTATTGGTGATGTTCTTTGTACGACCATTTGTTACAGGATTTATAGGAAATATTCCCCATTTTGAGTATTTAATCTTTTTCTTTTCAGGACTATTTTTGTGGATTTCATTGTTTACAAAGCCTAAAAAAGTTGAATTTTGGGTTTGTCAAAATTGTCATACAGAGTTAGTAAAAAAACAGATTAAGTTTGGTCTATGTCCTATATGTGGGACTAAAGTAAAAGGATTTAGAGGTTTGTCACATCAAGGTGCTCCGATAATATAGTTTTTTATTCCAATAGTTGAAAGGATATTTTATATTTACCTATACTTTTCCAAGTCTGATGATAGCTTGGACAATATTATTTATAACCATACATGACATACTCACTTCACCTAATTTCACAATAGAATCAATAATTAAGGCAATAGCTTTTTTTTCCCTTTTTATATTTTTAGCTAAAAAATACTATCAAATAACACCTACTACGATACATGGAAAAACATTGATTATTTCTTATAATCTAGCAGTCATTCCTATCGTATTTGCTAATATTTATTACTTCATTAATTATTACATATTTGATACAATGGATACTGAAGCAATCTAACAAATCAGACCCCAAATAGGGAATAAAACTAAAAGCACTCTTATTCCGTCACAAGAGCCAAAACATTTTTCTGTACAGTTTGGATTAAATTATCATCTGCTTTGCATATAAAAGTTATCTCTCGGAGGGGGTCAGACACTTTTTAGAAAAAAAACTTAAAATAGTATAAAAACATGACAATTTGAAATATTTTCACAAAGAAATATTATTTTATGTTAAAATACTCAAAATCCAAAACAAAGGTTTTGAGTGTGGGAGATAAAGACATAGTCAGCAAAGAAATCATAAAAGAGATAGGTCGAGATATATCCATGCATATCTTAGGTATTGACATTCAAGGAGAAGTAACACTCGTCGATAAAGAGTGGACACGCGTAGAAAAGAGAGATAGTGATATTGTCTTTAAAAATGAAAATAGGATTATCCATATAGAGATACAAAGCTCTCATCATGGCAATATGGAGCTAAGGATGTTGCGTTATTATAGTGACATACTTTTTGAATACAAAGATTGCACAGTAACTCAATATCTCATCTATATTGGTAAAGAGAAATGCTATATGAGAAATGAAATTCTGCGAGATGAGATTTCATATAAGTATGGTATAATTGATATGAAAAATGTAGCTTGTGAAGATTTACTCTATCATGATAATCCATCAGCGGTGGTACTCTCAATACTTTGTGATTTTAAAGACAAAGATAGGCAGATGGTCGTTAATACCATTTTGAAACGCCTTAGAGAGTTGACCGATGGCGATGACATAGAGTATAAAAACTACATTAAAAAAGTAAATGTACTTTCAACCAATAGAGATTTACAAGATGAAGTAGAGAAAGGAGCAAACATGTTAAGTGTAAATGTAGAAAAAACACCATTTTATAGAATGGGACGAAAAGAGGGAGCTAAAGAGGCTACTTTTGATAATGCCATAATTATGCTTGAAAAATTTAAACTTTCTATAGATGATATTGTCAAAGAGTTAAATATCAAAAAAGAAGAACTTTTAGAGTATATAAATAAAAAGAACTCACAAAAATAGGTAGTTTATCTAACTACCGACTCCCCCAAAAAACCTTTCCGGCAAATCATCGTCATTACGATGACCATTCCCATCGTTTACGCTTCGACCATTGCCTTGATGTGGCTCGTGAAACTCAAAGGGTCTGACAATAAATAGAGAATAAAACTAAAAATACTCTTATTCCATCACAAGAGCCAAAACATTTTTCTGTACAGTTTGGATTAAATTATCATCTGCTTTGCATATAAAAGTTATCTCTCGTACTGTAAAATCTAAATTTTTGATTTGGTCAGAGAGAACCACTTCAAAAGGGTATCCTTTTATTTTGGAAGTGATAGGCAGACAGAGACACAGAGAAGTTTTCTCATTGTATATCTTTGGAGAGAGGACTATGGCTATCATTTGATTTTGAACTACCGTGCTTTTTAGAGAGTTTGATAGGGATTTAAGATGGAGATTAAGTATAATAGCTTAGAAATCAACTCAATCTTATATAAAGAGATAAATTATGAAAAAGATACTAATTATAAATGGTTCATATCACCAAGGTGGCATAATTGAACAGAGTATTGAAGTTATGCGTGAGAAGTTAGACTTGTTTGATTGTGAAGTTGAAATGGTTACTTTACGAGGTTATCCCATTGAGTTTTGTCTAAATTGTCGGGCATGTACTCAAAACGAGGGATCAGTTCCTGAGAAATGTGTACAAAACGATGGGATGAATAAACTTGTTGAAAAGATGGAAGCAGCAGATGGGTATATATTGGCAAGTCCAACCAACTTTGGTTCAGTCACAGCCATCTTTAAACGCTTTATGGAGCGATTAATTGTTTATGGTTATTGGTCTTGGGGAATGAAATCTCCTCAATATCGCAAAGAGGGGCTTCCTAAGAAAAAGTCTATTCTTCTTTCATCTTGTGCTGCACCTTCTATTTTGGGTCGTCTATTTTTTTATAGCATGAAAGACCTCAAAGAAGTATCTAAAACCATTAATGCAAAAGTGGTAGGAACACTATTTATAGGATTGGCTGCCAATAAATCAAAGCAGATATTAGATGAAAATGATAAAGAAAAAATTAAAAGGTTGATAGAGAAGTTCTTATACTCTCTAGACTCCCGTGGCATGTGACAACCCAAGCGAGTGGCTAAAGCCATCGGTTCCTAGTTTTACAAGATATCTTGTATATAAATTATGCATTCATTCCTAATTAACATGATAGGATATTTCTTTTGATGAAAAATGAAACAATATTGCTAGAAGTCTTATGCCAAATAATCTTATAATCAACTTCTGATATTAAACTTAAAGGTAATAGATGACTGCACATCAACTTCATGCTTCTCTTGAACAACATTTTCAAAATATTAATCAAATTATTTTATCTCGTCAAGATCCTATTACAGGATTATTACCAGCGAGTACAGCTGTTAATGCTCATGGGGATTATACCGATGCATGGGTTCGAGACAATGTTTATAGTATTTTAAGTGTTTGGGGATTGGCGTTGGCATATCGTAAACATGATACAAAGCATTATCGAAGTCATGTTTTAACGCAAAGTGTGGTGAAGTTAATGCGAGGGCTACTTTCGTCAATGATGCGACAATCCGACAGAATAGAGACCTTTAAAAAAACACATAATCCTACCGATGCACTACATGCAAAATATGGAACCAAAACTGGCTTAGCCGTGGTCGGTGATGATGAGTGGGGACATCTACAACTTGATGCCACTTCACTCTACTTGTTAATGATGGCACAAATGACAGCTTCAGGATTACGTATAGTCTACACCATAGATGAAGTTAATTTTATACAAAACTTAGTGCATTATGTCAGTCACACCTACTCAACAGCTGATTATGGTATTTGGGAACGAGGTAATAAAATCAACCATGGTACTACTGAGATTAATGGTAGTTCTGTAGGTATGGCAAAAGCCGCATTAGAAGTAATGGATGGCTTTAATCTTTTTGGAGAGGTTGAGGGAAGAGAAGGGGTGATTCATGTTGTTGCTAGTGATGTGGCACGTTCACGTTCTACCTTACAAGGTTTACTACCAAGAGAGTCTATCTCTAAAGAGACTGATGCCGCACTACTAAGTGTTATCGGGTATCCTGCTTATGCCATAGAAGATGAAAAACTCTTAAAAAGTACACGTAATAAAATTATTAAAAAACTTGCTGGAAATTATGGATGTAAACGCTTTCTTCTTGATGGTCATCAGAGCAGTATAGAGGATTCAACTCGTCTGCACTATGAACCCTCTGAACTAGCAGAGTTTAAGGACATTGAGTCGGAGTGGCCTCTCTTTTTCACCTACTTATTACTCGATGCATTAATGAGAGATGACCAAAAAGATGTGTTGTATTGGCAAGGAAAATTGGAAGGGCTATTTGTTGAACAAGAGGGCATAAAATTACTTCCAGAACTCTATATTGTACCTAAAGAGTTGGTTGAGGCTGAGAAAGAAAACCCAGGGAGTCAAACACGTGTTGCTAATGAGAATGTACCTCTAGTCTGGGCTCAAAGTCTCTATATGCTCTCTGATATGATGCTTGATGGTCTCTTGATTCCTGAAGATATTGACCCTTTGAATCGTCGTAACCGTATAGGACATCAACTACAGGCAAAGCCTTTGGTACCTATCTTAGCAGAGCATGAATGGGTTAAGAGCCAATTGGCTGAGCTTGGATTTAATAGTGAAACAACTGAGGAGTTACACCCTTTACATATTGCTCATGCGAGTCAACTCTCTTTGCTTCATACCATTATAGGGAAAAATAAAAAACTTGAATTGACAGGTAGACCATTGATGGTTTCGCGAACCATGAGTACCGCACGTTTACACCTGC
Source organism: Campylobacterota bacterium (assembly GCA_022600655.1). Lineage (GTDB taxonomy): Bacteria > Campylobacterota > Campylobacteria > Campylobacterales > Sulfurovaceae > UBA1140. The sequence goes on from JAHZJZ010000235.1 coordinate 17,028, forward strand.
TTGATGGAGAAGAGACAATTTTCCTTCCTTACTATTTTAACCTTGAAGGTTTTTACTTTAGTAATGATAATAAATTGTTGGTAGAACATTTCCATACATCGTTGCAGTTTCTTGTTAACCAGTGGGATGATACAAAACAGCCTATTATCCCAATGTTGGTACGTGAATCAATGCTAAGTGGAATGAACAGAGTAGCATTGTTAGAACTCTTAGCCGACATTAAAAAAGGGAAAAGTGAATCTATAGAGATTCAAACAGGCTCTTTTAGAGAACTTATGGCATTGGCATCTATAGAGCGTATTGACAACTTACATGAATTTAAAGTTGAAAATGCAAACTTCTTACATAAACCCTTAAACATTTCGATTCACTCTAGTAGTATTCAACAGCCTCTCCGTGTTGATAATATAGATGAACTTGATGACTACGTTGATGACTCTTTGGTCTATACGCTTCTAAGTAAAAGTAATCACCTCATTAAAACCCATGCCTTAGAAGTACTGTGGAGTCGTCAAGGAGCCAACTTTGAAATAGAAACCGATGAGGGAATGCTTACATTAGCAGTGATTGCAGAAAAACTCTATGCCTCCGCAACACTTTGTGATGAGTGGGCTGCCGTACGTCGTATTGCAGAGTTAACTAAAAAGTATGATGATCGTTTAGAAGATGTTTTACTCGATATTACATCCCGACAAAAGCGTTTGGGGGTAGGACGTGCTTATGATGGAAAAGCAACATTTTCAACGGCTGATAGCAATACTGCCATTGTTAACACCATTGCAGAGTTTTCGGGTGATAACATTGCAGAGAATGTCTTAACTCAAGAGATTATTTTGCATATTGGACAACTTATTAGAACTGAACCTGAACTTTTTAAAGGTATGTTAACCTTACGTACATGGTATCTTATTCAACTTTTGGTGGGACACATTAGCCGAAATGCCCATATTACCATTAGTGCTTCCTATGAAGTGTTATTAAACTTGGCTCCTTATGCCATATATAACCGTTTACGATTAATCTTAAAAGCCTTTAACCAAGAGGTTAATGCTTTTAGGAACCAAGAAAACTTACAATCATCAGGTGTATTGTCTCTAGACACAATGGTTAACACATCACTTTCAGGAGAACTCTCTAGCATTGAAAACTGGGCACAATGGCGAGAAGAGCGAGGAATGCTAGGTATAAAATCGGAGAAATTCTATAAAGACATTTGGTATCTCCTACGTCAATGTAAAGCCTTAGTTATTGGAGATAAGTACCATACTCAAAATCGTATGGGTTCAGAGCTAACACTTGACTCTACAGCTGGAGAACAGAGCTTTGCATTGATTGTCGATACCCGACTACAAGGAATTCATGCTCCTGATTATCGTCAGTTAAATATTGAAGCCTTAGAGAGTATGTCTCATCTCTTTAAAAACAATCCTGATTTTTATGTCGAGAATGATTTAATCTTAGATGTCTTAATTGGACATGCCGTTCGACTTAAATGGGAAGAGCATACCAATTTTGACAACTATAATGATTATCGTTCACAAGCTTGGGAAGCATTTTACCAATGCTCTCCTGAAGAGACGGATAAAGCCTTTATTGCTGCCTTAAGGGAGTTAATTTCTTCTAACAAGGGCGATAATGCATAGTAATAAAACAGTGATACTCGCTGGTGACATTGGTGGAACCAAAACAAATTTGGCACTTTTTGAGGTGCTTGAAGAGCAGTTAAACTTAGAAGTACAATATCAGTTTCCTAGCCAAGACTTTGAAAGTTTCTCAGCTGTTATTGATGCCTTTGAGGAAAAGGTCATAAAGGGTGGTAGGGAAATGCCTCAGATTGAGGCTGCTTGTTTTGGTATCGCGGGTCCCGTGATAGAGGAGCGTTGTCGTACCACCAACTTACCATGGGAGATTGTGACAGCTGATTTACAAAAACATTTAAAGACCAAAAAAGTACGTCTACTCAATGATTTAGAATCAACAGCTTATGGAATGTTGTACTTACCTGAAGAGGAGTTTGTAGACCTTAATCCTAAGGGTCGTCCTATGAATGCTAACAGAGCCGTTATTGCGGCAGGTACAGGGCTTGGTGAAGCAATATTGTATTATGATGGTAAAGATTATCAACCTATTGCTTCTGAAGGTGGTCACAGTGATTTTGCTTCTGTGACAGCTCAACAAGATGAACTCTTAAAATGGATGCGTAATCGTTACCCTCAACATGTTAGTTATGAGAGAATTTTATCAGGTCCTGGTATCTATACACTCTATGAGTTTTTAGCTCAATCTGGTTTTGCACCTCAACCTCAGTCTATGTTAGAGATTGCTGATGGGGAAGACCGTAGTGCCATGGTGAGTCACTGTGCATTACAAGAGGGTGACCCTTTATGTCTGGAAACACTCCGTCTTTTTGCGGAGATTTATGGTGCAGAAGCTGGAAACCTTGCGTTAAAAAGTATCTCCTTAGGTGGCGTTTATATCGGTGGAGGGATTGCCCCTAAAATTTTACCGATAATAACCAACAGGTATTTCATGCAAGGGTTTAAAGCCAAAGGACGTTTTGAAGAGATGTTAAGTGGTATGCAAGTCAAAGTTGCGTTAAATCAAGAGACAGCGTTAACAGGAGCGGCACATTTTGCAAAAGACAAACTGCTGTTAAAATTGAATAAAAAGTAACCATTTTTGTGGCATATTTTATTTACTGTTAGGCTATACTTACAAAATAATTTAAAAGATATAGAAAAGATTATAAAAAGAGAAGGTAAGTAATGGCGGAAGTAGAAAGTTTATGTGATATTGTGATTTTTGGAGGGCATGGAGATTTAGCATTTAGAAAACTCCTTCCTGCACTGTATCATTTAAGTAGTAATGGTTATTTAGATCAAAAAAGTCGGATTATTACAGCGACTAGAGTAGAGATGTCACTTGAGAAACATAGCAATTTGGTCAAAGAGAAACTAAAAGAGTTTTTAAAAGATGATACCTTTGATGAAACGAAATTTAAGCATTTTAAAGAACAGTTAGAAGTGGTCATTATTGATTTCTCTGATGACAATAGTTACCAAGGATTAAGTGAACTACTGAAGAGTGAACCGCAGAGAGAGAGGGTTAACTACCTCTCTACTGCTCCTGATTTCTTTGGTACAATCTGTAAATCGTTAAGTCAATGGGATTTAATTACTGCACAAAGCCGTGTGGTACTGGAAAAACCTATTGGACGCGATCTTGAATCTTCAAGGGTTATTAATGAGGGGGTTCTAAAGTATTTTGAAGAGTCACAAATTTATCGTATTGATCACTATTTGGGGAAAGATACGGTACAGAACATTATGGCACTACGTTTCTCTAATCGTTTCTTTATGCCACTTTGGGATGCGAACAACATTGATCATATTCAGATTACAGTTGCTGAAAGTGTTGGTGTAGAGGGACGATGGGGCTACTATGATGACTATGGTGCGATGCGTGACATGATACAAAATCACCTCATGCAACTGCTCTGCTTGGTTGCCATGGAAGCACCCTGTTCACTTGATGCGGACAGTGTTCGTGATGAAAAAGTTAAAGTGTTACGCTCTCTTCGTATGATGACTCCTGCTGATATTGAACAAAAGACGGTACGAGCTCAGTATACCGAAGGAGTAAGTGGAGGAGAAGCTGTTCCTGCGTATGTTGATGGTGCACCAGAGAGTCGCACAGAAACTTTTGCAGCCTTGCGTGTAGACATTGACAACTGGCGTTGGAATGGAATTCCCTTTTACTTACGGAGTGGAAAACGAATGCGTAAACGAAATTCTGAAATTGTGATTCAATTTAAAGCCGTTCCTCACTCTATTTTTGCAAATAAAGGTCGATGTATCTCTGAAAATAAGTTGATTATTTCACTGCAACCTAAAGAGAGTATACAACTACAGTTAATGAATAAGATTCCAGGTTTAAGTGAACAGATGCACCTGCAACCAGTCGAGCTTGAACTTAATATGCCTATGAATACCAAACATAAACCCGATGCCTATGAGCGTCTGCTTTTAGATGTAATTCGTAGTAATCCAACCCTTTTTATGCGTTTAGATGAAGTAGAAGCTGCATGGAAATGGGCTGATGTTATTTTAGAAGCGTGGGGAGAGGATGTGGTTCCTATGAAAAAATACAGTGCAGGAACTGATGGTCCAACGGCTGCCATTCAACTTATAGCACGAGATGGTAGGAGTTGGCACGATGAGTAGAATAGAGCATAAATTTGACAAGCAAGAGGATTTACTTGAAGCATTGACCCAAAGGATTGTCAACAATATTGAAGAGGCCATTGAGCATAAAGGACATGCTTCACTGTTGGTTTCAGGAGGAAGTACACCAAAACCTCTCTTTCAAAAGTTACGAACAAGGGTTTTAGCATGGGAGAAAGTCAGCATCGGTCTCTGTGATGAACGATGGATTAAACCAGCCCATCAAGATAGTAATGAACGCTTTGTTAAAAATGAGCTACTTCAAGAAGAGGCAAGTAGAGCTAACTTTATCGGTATGTACAATGAAGAGACCGACACACAAGTAGCTGAAGAGCTATGTTCGACTATGTTAAAGAGTAAACTTTACCCTTTTGATGTACTTATTTTAGGAATGGGAGGTGATGCCCATACTGCTTCACTTTTTCCTTATAATAAACGATTAGCAGAGGCGTATGATTTAGAGTATAATGCTTTATGCATTGCCATTGAACCTACAACAGCTCCACATAAACGAATGAGTTTAACACTCGGTGCTATACTAAGTGCGAAACATCTCTACTTGCACTTTGAAGGGGCAGAGAAAGTGGGTGTCTATCAAGAAGCTTTAACAGGTGATGACCAAGAGGCGATGCCCATTCGTGCTGTTTTAAATCAAGAGATAAAAGATATAGAGGTATATTACAGATGAACCATATTATAGAAGAGGTCACTCAAAAAATCATTGAACGCTCGGTAGAGAGTCGTAAAACTTACTTAGAACGAATTGAGTTAGCCAAAGGGCATGGAGTCAACCGAAATCGTTTGGGTTGCAGTAATTTAGCTCATGCCATGGCACCAATGAAGGTAGAAGAGAAAGAGTCTCTTTCGAAGATGGAAAGCCCAAACATTGCCATAGTCACAGCGTATAATGACATGCTTTCAGCCCATGAACCTTATAAACTTTATCCGACACTAATTAAACGTACATTAATGGATTTGGGAGCCACAGCACAAGTTGCAGGTGGGGTTCCTGCCATGTGTGATGGTGTAACACAATCACAACCAGGTATGGAACTAAGCCTTTTTAGTCGTGATAACATCGCCATGGGAACCGCCATAGCTCTCTCTCACAATGTTTATGATGGAGCTTTATATCTAGGGGTTTGTGATAAGATTGTGCCTGGTTTACTTATCGGTGCATTGGCATTTGGTCACCTACCTGCGATGTTTGTTCCAGCAGGACCGATGCCTTCAGGTATTAGTAATGCTCAAAAAGCAAAAGTACGACAAGAGTATGCTCAAGGAAAAGTGAGCCAAGACTCTCTTTTAACCGTTGAGGCTGCATCCTATCATAGTAGTGGAACCTGTACCTTTTATGGAACAGCCAACTCTAACCAGATGTTGTTGGAGATGATGGGCTTACAACTTCCAAATAGCTCTTTTGTTAATACCAATACATCCTTACGTGAAGCCCTAACCGCTAAAGCAGCCGAAACCATTTTAACCATGACTAATTTTAAGGGAACCTATAAACCCATTGCTGAGATAATCGATGAAAAAAGTTTTGTCAATGCCATTGTAGGACTCATGGCAACGGGAGGTTCAACCAATCATACGCTACACATTATAGCCATGGCACGGGCTGCAGGTATTATTATTAACTGGGATGATTTTGATGCTATTTCAAAAGTAACGCCTCTGTTATGTAAAATGTACCCTAACGGTCAAGCCGATGTGAACCACTTTAGAGACGCAGGAGGGATGAGTGTCGTAATAGCTCAACTAATCAAAGCTGGATTGGTACACAATGATGTTGAAACTGTTGTGGGGCGAGGGTTAAAGAACTACATTGTCGAGCCTAAGCACACTTGTGGTGATATGCACTTTGAAGCAGGAGCAGAGACTTCACACGATGAAGATGTTATTGCTAGTGTTGAACACCCCTTTAGTGCTGAGGGTGGGTTGAAACTTTTAAATGGAAATCTTGGACGGAGTGTCATTAAAACTTCAGCCTTAAAACCTGAGCAGTTTTTAATAGAAGCAGAAGCGATTGTTTTTGAGTCACAAGATGCATTGCAACATGCTTTTAAAGCAGGTGAGTTAGAAAGAGACTTTATTGCTGTCGTGCGTTATCAAGGGCCAAAAGCCAATGGTATGCCTGAACTGCATGGACTCATGCCACCATTGGGTGTATTGCAAGACAAGGGGTTTAAAGTGGCGATTCTTACCGATGGACGAATGTCGGGAGCTTCTGGTAAAGTACCTTCTGCCATTCACTGCTCACCTGAAGCACTTACGGGTGGTCTCTTGGCAAAAGTTCAAACGGGTGACCTGATTCGTTTTGATGCCAAAAATGGAGAAGTTCAGCTTTTGGTTGAGGAAGAAGAGTTAAACAGACGTATTGTCCAAACACCTGACTTAAGTTCAAATCAATACGGTTTTGGTCGAGAACTCTTTAGCTCCATACGTCATAGTGTAGGTTTGGCTGAAGAGGGTGCAAGTCTCTTTGACCTAAGTGGGAAGGAGAGAGCATGAGAGCTAGAGATGTAATGGCCTTATCACCTATTGTCCCTGTGATTGCTTTAGATAAAATAGAAGATGCACTCCCCCTTGCCCAAGCACTGTTAGCAGGGGGGATTGCTGTTATGGAAATCACCCTGCGTACTGAAGCTGGATTAAAGTCCATTGAAATCATAAGCGAAGCACTACCCGAGATGAATGTAGGTGCAGGAACCGTACTCAATGCCCATGATTTTAAACAAGCTGTTGAACATGGAGCGAAGTTTGTTTTTAGTCCAGGAATCAGTGAGGAGTTAATACAGACCTCTAAAGAGCTTGATATCCCTCTTATCCCTGGTGTAGCCACAGCTTCTGAAGTGATGTTAGCCAAAAACAATGGTTTTGAAGCCTGTAAACTCTTTCCAGCCACTTTAGCTGGTGGTGTAGAGATACTGAAAGCCTTCGCAGGACCTTTTGCCTCAATGGTGTTTTGCCCTACAGGTGGGGTCAATCTAAATAACCTTAATGAGTTTTTAGCCTTAAATAATGTACTCTGTGTAGGTGGTTCATGGATTGTCTCAAAACAAGCCATTGAAGAGAAAGATTTTGAACACATCACAACGCTTTGTAAAGAAGCCATCTATACAATACAAGGAAAACACTTAAGCCATGAAAAATAAACTCTATTTTGACTCAATCAGTACACAAGAAGAACAGAGAGCTTTTGAAGCCATTAGTAAAGAACAAAATCATATTGGATACTATAACTTGCCAGAGCAAGATACTACTCCCATATATGACTACTGTAATACTATTCCTGAAACGGTAAACACCATCGCAGTCATTGGTATCGGAGGAAGCTCTTTAGGAGCTAAAGCTGTATATGAATTTATGAAACCCGTTAAAGATCTTCCAAGAAAACTCTATTTTTTTGAAAGTACTGACCCGATTAATATAAATGAGTTACTCTCTAAATTTGATGTTAATAAAACGCATTTTCTTGTCATCTCCAAATCAGGTAGTACCGTTGAGACCTTTTCAATCTATAAATATATCTACTCTTTACAAAGTGAC
>JAHZJZ010000236.1 GCA_022600655.1 Campylobacterota bacterium
CTGAAAACTCATCAGCTATCTCATAAAGATTTTGATTTATCATCGCTGGATGGTCACAAGAGATGTAGAGAATTTGAGAAGCTTTGTATTTACTACTTTTAGCATACTGATGAAGTAGGGTTGTTTTACCTGAACCTCGACCACCTTTTATACCGATAATAGAGGCTTTAAAATCAATCTCATCGTATAAAAATCGTTTAAATGATGAAACTTTAGTAGATAAAAACCGTTTGGATAGTTTTGATAGTATAGGTGTCACATTTTATCCTTAAGTATAAAGTTTATTTTATAGTTATAGGCATTATAGTGTAAAATGTATTTTATAGCAAATGATTTAAAAATGAACCATGACTAAAATAGTTTATCTCTTGTTACCAAATTGTTACCACCTCGTACTATAATTAAAAGCATATAGCCAGAGGAGAAAAAGTGTCAGATTTAATAATGGAAGTAAAAGATTTTAACTTTACCTATGCAGGAGTGGATGCTCCTTCGCTTAAAAAGATAAATCTTCCAATTGAAAAGAACAAAATTACAGCAATGATTGGACCTTCGGGGTGTGGTAAATCAACCCTGCTTCGAGCCATGAACCGTATTCATGACCTCTACCCTGGGAACAAGTATGAGGGTGAGATTAATCTCTTTAATGACAACGGAGAGAAAAAGAACATCTTAAACCTCAAAAAAGAGAATGACCTGATACGATTGCGTCAAGATGTGGGGATGATTTTTCAAAAACCAACCCCATTTCCAATGAGTATCTATGACAATGTGGCGTATGGTATGAAACTGGCAGGAGTTAAAAACAAATCTGAACTTGAGGGCAGAGTAGAGAAAGCCCTGAAAGATGCAGCCATTTGGAAAGAGACCAAAGACCGACTGAACAGTTCTGCTTTAGGACTCAGTGGTGGACAGCAACAGCGTCTCTGTATCGCTAGAGCTGTGGCACTTAAACCCGATGTAATGCTTTTTGATGAACCAACATCAGCACTTGACCCGATTTCAACAGGGGCGATTGAAGAGTTACTTTCAGAGCTTAAAAAAGATGTCTCTGTGGTGATTGTAACGCATAACATGCAACAGGCGAGTCGTTTGAGTGACTACACAGCCTTTATGTATTTGGGGGATTTAATTGAGTATGACAAAACCGATACGATTTTTATGAATCCAAATGTTAAATTAACAGAAGATTATATTACAGGGAGGTTTGGATAATGTTACCACAATATCACGACGCACGACACGAAGTAAGAGACAGCGTTATAGCCATGGTTGAAAACCTAGCTAAGACCAATCAAATGGCGTTAGAAGCGATGCAAAACAACTCGGTTGAAGGTTTAGAGAACGCTCGTAAAGAGCTTAAAGACATGAGTGATGTTACTGAAAAAATTGACAATGACATTGTGCTTATTTTTGCCAAATTCACCCCAGGGGCTAGAGATTTACGAGAGATGGTCTCGTACCTCAAAGTAACCTCTGGACTTAATAGAATTCAGAGTAATGTTAACAGCTATTTAAAAAACATGCAATCGGTTCTGATGGATGATAACCGTGAGATGGAGGAGTTTATTAATGACTCTTTACGTATTAATCAATGTACACTCAAAGCGTTTGACTATACTATAGAGATGTTAAAGACATTTGAGGACGATAATAAAATTAAAAAACTTGCCTCTAACATTAATATAGAGTTGAGTAAAACAGAAGATATCTACTCTATTTTAGAAAAAGAGATGGTTCAGAGGATGAGTGATGCTGATAGTAATGCTGGAGAGTACTTTAACCTTTTAAAATACTTTAGAAAAAACATGAAGATTATCGACCGATTAGAGAACATCGCTCAACGTATTATTTTTGCTCGTATGGGTGGGAAGCTGTAAAAAATTTATCTCTGTAACCATTTAGTAACATTTTTGTAATAAAATTGCGAAACTTGAAATTTAAGGGAATTACACGGATGAATAATACAATCAAAACTCTACTCGGAATAGGATTTGCAGTTGCTGTTGCTTTCTATGTCCAATCGGCATTTGGGCATGTACCAAACTCAGGCTTCTTAATGATGGCTGCTATTTTTGGTGCCTATATGGCGATGAACATTGGAGCCAATGATGTTGCTAACAATGTAGGACCAGCTGTTGGTGCGGGTGCGTTAACCATTGGTGGAGCGATTATTATTGCTTCTATATTTGAAGCGGCAGGGGCATTAATAGCTGGTGGTGATGTTGTTAAAACCATTAAAAAAGGAATTATTGATCCTATAGCTTTTGCTGGTGACCCTATGATTTTTGTTTATGCCATGGCTGCTGCTCTTTTGGCTGCTGCACTATGGTTAACCTTAGCAACATGGCTTAAAGCTCCTGTATCAACCACACACTCTATTGTTGGTGGTGTTATGGGTGCTGGTATTGCTGCTGGTGGATTTGCTGTTGTTTCATGGGCTACTATGGGTAAAATCGCCATGTCATGGGTTATATCTCCTGTACTAGGAGGGGTTATTGCTGCTGCTTTCCTTTATATTATTAAATCAGAAATTCTTCATAAAGACAACCGATTAGAGGCTGCTAAAAAGATTGTTCCTATTTTGGTTTCCATTATGGCAATGGCATTTATTACCTATTTGACGGTTAAAGGTCTTAAAAAAGTATGGCCAGATATTGTTGACCTTTTACCATTTCTTCCAGAGACAAAAAAACCTACTATTGGTATAGCTCTAATTTTTGGTGCCGTTGGTGCGGTAATTACCTATATGTTTGTTAAACCACGCGTTAACAAAAAAGTAGCAACACTTGAAAACGATAGAGAAGCGATTAACACTCTCTTTACCATACCACTTATTTTTGCGGCAGCCCTGCTTAGTTTTGCTCACGGTGCAAACGACGTTGCGAATGCCGTTGGTCCTTTGGCTGCGATTTATGATGCCTTGGCACACACAACCATCTCTGCAAAAGCTACTATTCCACTGTGGGTCATGATTGTTGGTGGTATTGGTATCTCTGTTGGTTTGGCACTTTTTGGTCCAAGACTTATTAAAACTGTTGGTTCAGAGATTACTGAACTTGACCAGATGAGAGCATTTTCTATTATGATGGCAGCTGCCATTACCGTTGTTATCGCATCACAACTGGGTCTTCCTGTATCGTCAACACACATTGCTGTTGGTGGGGTATTTGGTGTTGGTTTCCTTAGAGAGTGGATGGACAGAAAAGGAACCAATGAAAGACATCTGGAACTTCATGAGCAGATGGAAGTGGTCAACAAATACAAAGATGAGATGGAAAACATTGGTAATGATTACAAGCGTAAATCAGAACTTTTCGAAATCATTAAAACAGAAAAGAAAAAAGCTAAACTAATTAGAAAAGCATTGAGAGAGAACTATGTTAAACGTGGTATGGTTAAAAAGATTGTTGCTGCATGGGTGATTACCGTTCCTGTTGCTGCTCTACTTTCTGCTACTGTTTTCTTTATTATTAAAGGTGTTTGGGCTTAATCACTCCTCTCCTTTCCCCCCCTAAATGGTGAGTCTTACTCCCATTTAGCTTATTTTTTTCATTAACTTAATTTTATAATACTAAAATTAAGTTAAAAACCAATTTTTAATAATTTATTACCGATATTAACTTTTATTAATACA
>JAHZJZ010000237.1 GCA_022600655.1 Campylobacterota bacterium
ACTTTTACTTTTATTCATCTATAATAAGTGGTAAGTTTAGCTCTTCAGCCAAAACAATAGATTCAGACTCTCCTAAATCTAAACGAATTAGAAGCTCTTTGACTTTTTTACAGTTTTTGACTTCACTAACTGTTATTTTTTCAAGAGAGATATACTCATCTACAATTCGTTTCGCTCTCTTTTGAACCGTTACCTCCCTATAAACAGAAGGAGTAATAACTATAGTGTCTGAAAAGTTAAAAAACAGGTCAAATCTCTCAATATTTATAAGAGAGATAAGTGTAGTACTGTCTGAAATGACAATGGAGTTTAAAGCCATTTATTAGCCTCTGCTTTAATACTCTCTACATCATCCTCTATCCATGTGATATTCAGACTATTAAGCAGACTCATCGCCTCTTGTTTTGGTATCTCTAACATCTCTGCCATCTTTCCAAGAGAGATTATCTCCATTTTATAAAGTTCAATAGCCACTGTTTTTTTTACACCTATAGAGAAAATATCATCATTGATAGGAAGGGTAATACCAATCGGCTTACCATGTCGCGTCACAAAAACAGAATCTCCCTTGTCCAGATATTTAGTCATGGAAGAGGGATTATTTTTTAAATCTCTTATGGCTACCGTCTGCATAATTAATCCTTTTACTACGATTTGTAGGAATAGTATAGCTAGTTTTGACTAAAAAGAGCCAATTTATTCAAAAAAGAGCTTTAACTCCTTAGTTTCCTAGTCCTGAAAAAGATTCAAAAGTAATCTTATAGTCACTCCAAGTCCAAACAGACCTACTTTATCTCTTCATACGAAATGGTTTCAGCTTCAAAGCCATAAGCATCCGTTGAAGCTGTAAGCCTACTCAGCAAAATATCACCTCGTATTATAAACTTTTCTAGACTAATAAACTCATTATCGGGTTCATACTTTTTAAGATCATCACGTACATTCCAATGGTCCCAATATTGTGGACGCATATTTTTCTGTGCAATACGAATGCTAACCCCATTATCATCTAACCCTAAATTATCTTTATTTCCTGTGTATGTCATATAACGCACACCTTTTTTAGTGTTAATAATGATATAGGCTGTAAACGAATAGTCCTCTTTATTATTAATAGGATGTTTAGGTGCAAAAGTAATTTCTGAGTCATATTCCTTAAGCAAACTTAATACAAAAATCCAAACAGCCAAAGAGGAATTTTATTTCCAAATCCACTCTCTATCTCATCAGCTACTACAAAAGAGTTGGGTATATCTTTTATCTGCTCAAACGATTTATTTTTAGCACCTATCTCTACAATATATCTGTTTAAAACCCTAAAGTCTCCATACGTATCGAGCAGTATATTTTCATCTATTAAAGAGACTTCATTATACAGACTGCTCTTTATCTGATTTACAAAAAAAGTCTCTCTTTGTGTTCCTATATCAGCACTTTTAGAGATGGCTCTTATAAGATTGGTATTGTACATAAAGAGCTTATCAGGTTTATTTATAACCCCATAACCTCGTGCTTTTTGGTTAACACTGTTGGTCAAACTTCCTATCTCTAGGTAATGAATATACTCCAAAAGTGTTGGACGAGACACCTCTACTGCAACAGAGAGCTTTTGATGAAGTAACCTCATAGTTCTCTTTAAGATACTGTAACATCAAGGTGGTCTTCCCCACCCCTCGTTGCCCAATAGTCAAACTGCATCGATGCTTCCAATTTATCTGATGATAGAGGTATCTTTGATTTTTTTAAGAGAGCCTACGCAGAAGGTGTTGTTGCTCTTGAAAAAATATTGTAAAATTTATCATACAAAACCTTTTTTATTTTGTTAAGTATATTTTACAATAATTTTATTTTTTGTAAAGTTTGGTTTGAATATAACGAGACTAAAGTCGTCGGTTCCGTACATGCAATCTGCATTCTCGGAATCGGCGTGTTTACACCCGAACTATTTAGTTTAAAATTACTCTGGATTTTTATTATCCTCAAAAATTAATTTTAATACTTCTTATTTTTATAAATCAACAAATCTTTCTCACTCAAACCATCAAGTAGACTAGCAAAGTCCTCATTGCTTAGAAGCATAAGATTCTTATCGTTCACCTCTTTCACTTCAGAAGTAAACCCATTTTTAGAAAAAAGCACATACTCATCTGCATTTAGTCCTACTTTTTCGCACTTCTCTTTTAAGCTGTTAAGCATGTGCATTTTTGCTTCTGTCTTGGAGTATTTACACTCTCCTGCCAACATTTTTCCAGACTTTCTTTTGGCAAGTATGCTTATCTCTATCTTTTTGTCATAGTAAGAGCCTAGAGAAACAATAGGGTCACTCTTAAACTTGGTAACAAAACGCTCTTTTACCAACTCTAATGCCAAGTGATTACTCAATAAAATAGAAAAGTTTCCTCTTAAGGCATACCATTTTTCTTCAAACTCAGAAAAGTCACCCTTAGAAATAGTCTGATAATAAGGAGAGATGGTCGCAAACCAAAAACGCATAAAAGGAAACTCAAACAACAATTTGTCTGACTGTTTATAACGCTCATTTCGAGGTTCTTCTAAAGAGGTGTCAAATTTGAGCAGACTTTTCAGTTCCAAATAGTCCACGGCATCTTCACCTTTGTCTCTGCCTACTCCAGCTTTTTTAAAAACAGCCTCTTCAAACTCCACACCTTGAGCAATAATGGTTAACATTAGATGATACAGACCATTCCCATGTGTAAAATTTATAACACCTTTATGTAGGGCTTCATAATTACAAAGCACCTTCTCTTTTATAAGCTCATCGACACTTTTAGAGGTGTCAATATCCCACCCCGTTCCACCAAATACAGTAAAATACTCTAATGCAACATCAAAGTTTCTAATATTGTTTTGGTAAGCAAAAGAGCGAAAGTGTTGTAGAAGCGTTGGTCGTTTTGACATGGTACAGCCTTGTTTTAGATGCGTGATTATAGCCTATTTTTAAAACAGCTATCTATCAACACAAAAGCACACGATAATTCAACTTTAAATTACAAAAATGTCTCTTTATAAACCTCTTCATCATAAGCAACATGCACTTTTCCATCACCATATTCAATCACAGGACGCTTCAACAGATAGTTCTCTTTAGCCATCCACTCTATCTTCCCCTCATCATCAAGATTCAGCTCTTTGAGCTTCAAGTCTCGGTACTTTGTTCCACGAGTATTAAAAAGCACTTTCATATCTATCTGTTTTAACCATTCACGAATCTTCTCTTCACCCACAGATTCTACTTTGTAATCTACAAAATCAAAATCGATGTTGTTATCTTTCATAAATTTTCTTGCTTTACCTACAGTTGAGCAGGTTTTTATGCCGTATATTGTCATATTATTTACCTATCTTAAATTTATGCAAATTATACATGAAATCTATTAATGTAATTATTCATATATGACTATAAAAAGCATTTTTAAATATTGACATTGTCATTACATTCTGCTAAACTGACCCTATGAACTTTGAATGGGATGAAACAAAAAATAGAATCAATCAAGAAAAACATGGTATCTCATTTGAAGAAGCTGTAGAGGTTTTTGACGATGCACTACAGATATCGAAACTTGACCATCGTTTTAACTATTTTGAAGAGCGATGGATAACCATTGGAGCAACACAAAAAGAGAAAATTTTAGTTGTTGCCAATTTATTCTTTACCGATGAAGGTGAAGAAATTATCAGAATAGTATCAGCTAGAAAAGCAAACAACAATGAAAGGAGAGCTTATGAAAAGTGTTGAAGAGAGAGCTAAATATGATGATTACGAGATGTTAGACGAGTATGACTTTTCTGATGGCATTCGAGGACGGTTTTATCAACCTAAAAAAATACCCACCTCAATGAGATTAGATAACGATATTCTAATTTTTTTAAAAAAACAAGCCAGTGAAAAGAAGATAGCGTATCAAACCCTTATTAATAATCTGCTTCGTGAGTATATGCAAAAAGAGGGGTTGTCAAAACCTTAGGGTGGGTCACACCCACCGTTTAATTATACTTGCATACAAATATGTCTCTGCCGAAAGGCTTTACTTTGTTATTGTATAATCCCACATGCAAAATCTCCCCATAACCCAAGTCATACCAGAAGTAAAAGAACTTCTAAACAGCAACACAAAACTAGTACTCCAAGCCCCAGCAGGAGCAGGGAAAACCACAGCTCTACCCTTAGCCCTACTTGATGAACCATGGCTAGAGGGAAAACAAATCATTATGCTTGAACCTCGTCGTTTGGCTGTTCGCTCTTCGGCTTCTCGTATGGCTGAACTGTTGGGTGAAAAGGTGGGTCAACGCATCGGCTATCAGATTAAAATGGAGTCAGTGCAGAGCAGAGAGACCAAGATACTCATTGTAACTGAGGGGATTTTAACACGAAAACTACAACATGACCCCTCTTTGGAAGATGTGGCACTTATTATTTTCGATGAGTTTCATGAACGCTCTATTCATGCTGATTTGTCTTTGGCATTGGCGTTGGAGTCACAAGCTGTTCTACGTGAAGATTTGAAACTGCTTATTATGTCGGCGACGCTGAACACTTCGGCTATTTCAGAATTGTTAGACCATGCACCCATTGTTCAGAGTGAGGGACGTGCTTTTCCTGTGGAGCGTTTTTACCTTGACCCAAGCACAGCACAACCGACAAAAAGAGAGCTTCCTTTTTATGTCCACAGACGATTGGTTAAACTGCTTGAGACTGAAGAGGGAAACATCTTGGTATTTCTTTCAGGGGTAAGAGAAATCAAAACGCTTGAGAAGCTTCTAAATGAGTCCAAACTCAAAGATATTGACATCTCAACCCTTTATGGAAACCTTAGCAAAGAGGCACAAGATAGAGCCATAAAAGCTCCACCTGAAGGGAAAAGAAAAGTTGTACTAAGCACCAATATCGCTCAAACCTCTTTGACCATTGAGGGCATTAAGATAGTGGTCGATTCAGGCATTCAAAATGTCTCTGTTTTTAGTCCACTCTCAGGCATGAACAAACTAGAGCGTCAGTTTATCTCTCAAGATTCAGCCACACAACGAGCAGGAAGAGCTGGGCGTTTGTCGGCAGGTAAAGCCTACCATCTTTGGCATAAAAGCAAGATTCTTCTAAAACATGATGTTCCAGAAATTCTGTTGGCAGATTTAAGCCCATTGGTTTTAGATTTGGCACTTTGGGGAGATGATGAGATTGGTAACTTTGCATGGATGGACACTCCTCCTCCCTCTGCGATTGGTCATGCCAAAAAACTTTTACAACAGCTAGGAGCATTGGAATCGGAGACTTCAGTCCCGAACAAAACGAGGCTAAAGCCATCGACTCCGAAACTTAGCATTACAGAGCATGGAAAAGCGATGAGTCGTTTTGGACTGCACCCACGGCTTTCACATATGATGCTCAAAGCCAAAGAGTTAGGTGTAAGTTATGAAGCTTCACTTCTCTGTGCTGTTTTGACAGAAAAAGATTTTATCAACAGTCGTTCATCGGACATAAAAGAGCGAGTAACTCTCTTACATGAACTAAAAACAGGTCAAAAAACCCATCAACAGTTTAACAACAGACAAGCAAAATACATTCTAAAAACAGCCCAAAAACTCGTAGGGTCGGTGGTAACCGACCACTTAAAGATAAATATGTTAGGAGTCCTCTTAGCCTTTGCCTACCCCGATAGAATCGCCCAACTTCGTCACAACAACAGAGGAGTCTACCTGCTCTCAAATGGAAAAGGAGCAAACCTACACCACGAAGATGAACTCTTTAATTCTAAGTTTTTAGTTGTAGCCGATTTAGATGGCAAAACAACCAATGCCACCATCTATAAAGCCATAGAGATAACATTGGGGCAAATAGAAGCGTATCTAAGTGAACTAATAGAGCATCAAAACATTGTCTCATGGAATGAAGAGCAAGAGAGAGTTGAAGTGCGTCGTGTAGAGAAGCTTGGTGCCATAGTACTTAAAGAGATGCAGACCAACAAAGCTTCTGAGGAAGAGGTAGCAGAGGTGTTGTTAGAGGAGCTTGAGGAGTTAGGAATAGATGCTTTACCTTGGAGTAGAGAGGCTTTGAGTTTAAAAGAGAGGGTCAATTTTGTCAACCATCATGGTTTTGATTTCCCAAATTTTTCAAATGAGTACCTAGAAGAGAATATGGACGAATGGTTAGCTCCCTACATCATGGGTATTAACTCTTTACGAGGGTTAAAAGCTCTTGATTTGCACAACATTTTGCTGGGTCAACTAAGTTATGAAAAAACCCAAGAGCTAGAAAAACTAGCTCCTCAAAAACTAAAGGTAGCCTCTGGCTCAAACATAACCATAAACTACGCTAACCCACAACAACCTATCTTGGCTGTACGACTGCAAGAGATGTTTGGTATGCAAAAGACCCCAACGGTTTTAAATGGCAAACTGAAACTGATGATTCATCTGCTCTCTCCTGCTTCGCGTCCTATGCAGATGACACAAGATTTGGAGAGTTTTTGGACAAACACCTATAGTGAAGTGACAAAGGAGTTGCGTGGGAAATATAAGAAGCACTACTGGCCCGATGACCCATTGACGGCACAGGCGACTTCTAAAACGAAGAAGCATATGCATATGTAGAGTGTTCGATAGAATCGAACCTACTTTATGAACCATCTTCCATCATGTGGGATGAGTACATCCATGAAGTTATACCATGCCTCTTGTGAAAAAAGAGCATCTTGTAGCAGTGAAGTATCAGGAGCAACAAAGAACAGTACAATCAGTGCCACATAGATAATGACTGTATGTATCTGTTGCTGTCGATTTTTAAACATACCAAATTTTACAGCCGTTCCAAATGACTTTTTTATACGTCGGTTTCCTAAGTCAACACTGTAGGTCTCATCTAGTATTAGGTGAACCATATATCCCCAAGTTATCATAAAGCCATATATCCAAGAGACCAATGCATTGAGTCCGAAGAAAAGATGCATAACAATAGCCGTGGAAACTCCCCATATGAGGGCTACAGGAATTGTGTGGAACATACCACGGTGCTTTGATATTTTTCTAAACATACCAATAAGTCCATAACGAATACCATAAAAGAGAACTCCTGCCATGACCAACATCTCTACAATGGAGTAGGTTGAAGATTTTATAAAGACGGCTAGTATGGTAATAAGCAGTGAAACCACTGTAAACCCAATGCCAATAGATTTAGAGTGGTCAGAATCGATATCGGGCATCAGTCCACCAAATGTTCCTAGTGCAAAGGCCATAACAGCTTGAGTCGGTTCCACCACTTCCATAGAGAGCAGTGTACCACTCACTACAGCTGAGGCTGAAGCTGCAACTACAAAGTGTGTATTAAAGTTTGCCATCTACTTCCCTACCCTGGTAATAAGTTTATGCTTACTTCCTAAAATATCTTCAACAATAACAGAGTCACTAAAGAGTACCATATAGGGTTTTGGTTTTAATGGACGACCTGTTCTACTTTGGGTAATAACAGAGACATCTACCAACCAACCTTTCCAAGAAATATCACCACCATAAGCCAAACCATTACGCTTATAGGCTCTTTGAGGTTTAGAAAAAGTATAACTTGCCATATTGGCTCGTTTAAGTTTATTTGAAAAGTAATTTTTGATAATGGTACGGTAATTTTGTGGAGGGTAACCATACTGAACTGTCTGAACAGGACTTCCAATAGTTGGTGTATGAATAGAAGGTTTTGGTCCCTGTGCTGGAACACAACCCACAAAAAGTGCAGAAAGAGTTAAAATACCTACGGTTTTAATAGTTTTAATCATGATTTTCCCTATTTTTTATATAAAAAATACTATAACAAAACTTTAGAAAAAGACGGATTAAGGCACTATTTTAATAAAAAAAAACATCTAATATCTGAATCAAAATTAAGAAAAACAGAGATAAACTTAATTAATTATGTATTTATTAAGTTACTATACTTTTTTAATAAATTTTTAATATTTAGAGATAATCCATAAGTTTATGTG
>JAHZJZ010000016.1 GCA_022600655.1 Campylobacterota bacterium
AAAATCATATAGAAAACACCATACAGCTTATTATATTGAAAAGTATAAATGAAATAGTTTGAAAATAAAAAGAGGAATAAGTTAGATAAGGAGACTTTGTTCCTTATCTAAGAAGTAAATAAAAGATTATTTAGCGAGTGCAGCTTTTGAAGCGTCTGCAACTTTTGTAAATGCTTCAGGAGCATTCATAGCCATATCAGCTAAGATTTTTCTGTCAAGTTCAATGTTTGCAACTTTAAGACCATGCATGAATGTTGAGTAGTTCATGTCATTAAGTCTTGCAGCAGCATTGATTCTAACAATCCAAAGTCTTCTGAAGTCTCTTTTTTTCTGTCTTCTGTCTCTATAAGCATATACTAATGAACGCTCTAATTGCTCTTTAGCTTTTCTAAAATGTTTTCTTCTTCCACTGTAGAAACCTCTAGCTTGTTTTAAAAGTTTCTTGTGTCGTCGGCTTCTTACCGTACCTGTTTTTACTCTCATGTTTTTCCTTTACCATGTGTGCCTCATAGGGCTAATAGGTGTCATTTTTAATTTAAAATGAACTTGTCCCTTATCGGGAGTTATTGCTTTACGATGTGTTTAATTAAACAATCATCTCTTTGATTTTTGCAGAGTCAGCAGCACTAACATATTTAGGGCTTCTGTTCGCACGGTGGTGAGCACCATCAACTTTTGTCAAAATGTGACTTCTAAACGCAGTCCCTCTTTTGATTTTACCAGATTTTTTAACTTTAAAACGCTTTACAGCACCTTTAACGCTTTTCATTTTTGGCATGTGTGTTCCTTTCATATAGTATATGAACCGTCTGTTAAAGACAGCTCTAATGTACCCATAGAGAATGAGGTCGCGTATTATACCGAAATATTTTTAAATCATATAGAACTATGCTATAATAAAGCAAAAAGGAGTCATACGATGGAAGCTCTAAAATACGAAAATTTTCAATACTACACCTACGATGACTACAAAGAGTGGGATGATAGATGGGAACTTATCGATGGAGTTCCCTACGCTATGGCTCCTGCAGCCTACCCTAAACATCAAAGTGTTGTGTTTAAAATAGGTAAAGAGTTAGATAAAAATTTAAAATGTTCAAATAAAACATGTGAAATATACATCTCACCTGTAGATTGGAAAATCAGTGAAAACACCATTGTTCAACCTGATGTAGCACTCTTTTGTGAAGAGACCAATAGACAGTTTTTTTCTAAAACACCCCCTTTGGTTGTAGAGGTTCTCTCAAAAGCGACTGCCCTTAAAGATGTCACTACCAAATATAATCTCTATGAACAGCAAGGGGTTCTATACTACATTATCATCGAACCCAATACTGAGCTAAGTGATATTTTTAAACTTGTTGATGGAGAGTACCAGCTGCTTAAAAAAGCTACCAAAGAGGATAGTTTTGAGTTTGAACTCAGTGATGAATGTCAAACAGAGGTTGATTTCTCTAAACTCTTTTAGCGGGGTCTCTTCTAAAAAACCTCGCCTGTTAAACTTCATTAATATAAGACTTAAAGTCCGTTTATCTTCCTACGTTATACTGCTATCATAACAAATCAAATTAAGGATTCAAATTATGAAAACAATTAAACTACTAAGCATTGCAGCTCTTACAGGAGCTTTAACTATGGGAACACTTTACGCTGAAACAAATACCTCAGACAATGGGTTCAAAAAAGGTTACCACTGTAAAACCAAAGGTGAAGGTGGAAAACATTTTGGTAAGCAACATAGAGGGGGTTACTTGGGTAAGATTATGAAACAACTTGATTTAACTGATGACCAAAAAGCATCACTTAAAGCCCTTAGAGCTGAAAAAAGAGAAAACCGTAAAGCTATGTTTGAGACGATGCGAACAGCAAAACAGACAACATTAGCCAATGCTGTAACAGCTGATGGATTTAACAAAGCTCAATTTATTAAAGATGCTACTACTCAGTTTGAGAGTAAGATTGCTCAAAAAGCTGATAATATGGAGAAGATGATGAATATCTTGACAGCTGAGCAGCGTACTAAGTTTGTGGAACTTTTAAAAGCAGACAACTAATTACTCTATAAATTTGTCGTGGGCAGGAATGCCCACACTACCCAAAGTGATATAATACCTTATGATAAATATTTTAATGATAGAAGATGACCCAGAGTTTGCTTCACTTCTACAGAACTTTCTAGCACCATATAACATTAAACTCACCAACTACGAAGACCCATTTTTGGGTCTAAGTGCTGGGATTGAGAAGTATGACCTGCTTATACTTGATTTAACCCTGCCCAATATGGATGGATTAGAAGTTTGTAAAGAGGTGGTACAGAAGTATGATATTCCTATTATTATCTCTTCTGCTAGAAGTGATGTGAGTGACCGTGTGGTAGGGCTTCAACTAGGGGCTGATGACTATCTGCCAAAACCTTATGACCCCAAAGAGATGTATGCACGGATTATGAGTCTACTTCGTCGTTATAAAAAAATTCAAGAGAACAAAACCCCTACCCCTACGATACAGCTAGATAAAGAACGAGAGACGATTTTTGTAGCCAATGACCCATTAGAACTAACTCCTGCTGAATTTGAAGTGCTTAAGCTTTTAACGGAACAGATAGGTTTTACTGTCTCTAAAGAGCAGATACTCTATAACTCTGATATTTTTGCTAACCGTTCTGATGCTTCACTGGCTGTGATTATTAACCGTCTGCGTAAAAAACTTGGTGACCAAGCTCAGATTAAAACCATTCGTGGTGTGGGGTATAAACTACTCTCATGAAAATAAACTCACTCTATACTAAGATAAAACTGATTTTTGTGGTACTTACCCTACTTCTGACAGCTCTCTTTGCCTCCTACTTTTTTATTAGTATGGGAAAACAGATGATGCAAATGCAAAAACGTTATATGGGTGCATCTAAGGTACTACACCGATACTACCAACACAATAATACCCTAGATATCGATACCTTTTTAGAACATAGTCATCTCAAAATTATTGATAATAAAGCTTTACAACAAAAGGTACTTACCGAAGGGAAGAGTATTCGACGCAAACATATGCCTCCACCTCACCTACGATTTAAAATATTTAAACTCAATGAACACTACTACCTCTATATAAAACGTCATGGATTTGAGATATTTTTAGAAGACACCCAAACTCCAACACCACCATTTCATCTTATAGGGTGGTATATTCTGTCTCTCTTTTTAGTAATACTCTTCTACTTCTGGATTACCAAAAGCCTTAACCCTCTTAAAGAGTTACAGCAACAAATCAAAAAAGTAGGAGAAGGTGATTTAAGCCTCTCTTTAAAACGAACAGAAGGAGATGAGATATCTGACGTTGCTAATGAGTTTGACAATGCTCTACGTAAAATTGAGGCTCTTATAAATTCACGTCAACTCTTTATGCGTACTATTATGCATGAGCTTAAAACCCCTATTGCCAAAGGGCGTATTGTCACTGAGATGGTTGAAGATAGCCTAACCCAACAAAAATATGAGACCATTTTTGAACGACTAGAGCTACTGATAGAGGAGTTTTCACAGATAGAACAGATGCTCTCCTCTAGTTATACCCTCAAGCAAAATACCTATAATATCTATGATATTTTAGACCAAGCCATTGAGTTACTAATTTTAGATGATGAAGCCCAAGAGCAGATAGCAATTGAGGTGCAAAAACCTTTTTCACTCTATACAGACTTTAATCTTTTAGCACTTGCCATTAAAAATCTACTCGATAATGCGTTAAAGTACAGTATGGAACCAAATGTCAAAGTAGTAATAGACAGCTCTTCTATTACTATTATCAACCAAGCTGAACCTCTAAACAGTGAAATAGAGAGTTTTTTTAAACCTTTTCATCAACAAACAGATACAACTAAAGGTGGGTTAGGATTGGGGCTTTATATTGTAAAAAGTATTGTAGAACGTTTAAAACTTACACTTGAATATAACTATATTAAAGGGAGACATCACTTTATAATAAGTGATAAAAATTAACGCTACCAACGTGGGAAAGGAGAAGACCCACGCCGATACCCACTATTATCTTAACGCTTTCTCAGCAGCAATCAAGGCAACCACACCATCATACATATCTTGAACAGCTTGAACTTCTGTAATTCCTAAACGACGACGGTTACTGATATCGTAAACACCACCCTCACTCTCAGAGTGTTCACCATGAATACCACGGATTTGTAGATGGAACTTATCGGTAATCGCTTTAAAGGCTTCCATATCTTCTGCTAGTTTTGGTACGGCAATATGCACACTGGCTCTCATCGCCGTTCCAAGGTTGGTTGGACATGAGGTGATATACCCGATATGGTCATTATATGAGAACGGTACTTTGGTCTCAATGCTCTTAATAGCATTAACCAGTCTTGTAAACACCTCTTTAATATCTCCACCCATCTGCATAGAGATGATTCTTAACTGATCCTCTTCGTTTACCCATACCAAGAATGTTTTATCAGTATTGTGGTAAATTCCTCTTCCTTTTGGCCAGTTACGGTTAAGTCCTACAGCATCTAGGAAACGGTCACCCTCTTTAAACAAAAAGTGATCTTTAATCAATTCATCTTGAACCTCTTTACTCATGCCAAGCAGTGGATAGTAGTTTCCTTTTAGTTCACCCTCTAGTGTGTTAAGACCTTCCACTACACTTAATTCAACTTGGTCTCTCTGCTCATTTGAAATTGCAGGTCCTAAAGGCATGTTAGCAACGTTACGTCCCACACGAATACGTGTTGAGACAATAAACTCTCCATCAGGGTCAGGATTAGGAGCATTCAGGTCATCTGGATTGAGGTTACTTTGGTGTTTGTCCTCAGTACCAAATCCATGATAATCTTCAATAATCGGGTCAAATAGTGGTGCAAAAAGCGTATATGACTCTTCATCTCCTGCATAAACACCAATTCCACTGTCGATGTTTACCACACCTGAGTTAATCGCTTGTTCTAGCGTGAAACCGTTGGCTGTTGTCTTATCTTTAAGTACTTCAAATACCTCTTCTGTAAGGTGTGTACATAACATTGAAGTACAGTCTGCTGGTAAATTTGGGTAGTTCATTTTTTTCCTTTTTATTTTGAGTTTAAATTTGAATTTTGGATTTGACAAAGATGAGTCAGGTCTATCTGCTCAGCCCATCGCTCTTTGTAATAGCTATCGAGATTTTCAAAACCTCTTTTGTGGAGTTGCATCTGTTCAATAATAGCAAATGCCCTCTCTACTTTTTCTAAGGTTTTAAGACCCTCTTCAATAATCGCTTCACACTGATCTAGTAGCAGTGTTTCTGAAGATTTTGGTACAAGATAGTGACTCATTACTTTATCACCGTACCAAGACCCTCAGAGGTAAACACCTCTAAAAGCAGTGCATGTTCCACACGACCATCGATAATATGAGCTTTAGGTACACCACCTTTAACAGCATGTAGACAGGCATCAACTTTAGGCATCATGCCACCGTTAATTGTTCCTTTCTCTTTTAACGCATCAATCTGCTCTTCATTAAGCGTATGGAGTATCGCTTGGTCACTCCCCATAACACCTGGGGTATCCGTCATAAAAATAACTTTTCTAGCTCCTAAACTAGCAGCAATATGCCCTGCAGCAGTATCGGCATTGATATTAAATCCAGGGTGACCACTCTTCTCATAGGAACCAATAGGAGCAATCACAGGAATAAACTTCTCAACAATCAACTTTTTAATAACCGTTGGGTCTACTTCAGTAATTTGTCCTACATAGCCATACTTCTCTTGATCTATCGGTTGTGCTTTGATGAAGTTGGCATCTTTTCCACTTACCCCTAAGGCTTTAGCTCCATGCATATTAAGTAGCGTAGTTATCTCATTATTGATACTACCTGAAAGTACCATCTCAACCACTTCCATCACCTGTTCATCGGTCACACGAAGCCCATCTACAAAATGACTCTCTATCTGCATTCTATCTAGCGTAGCACCAATGGCATTACCACCACCATGCACAATAACGGGTTTAATGCCCACCAAGTACATTAAGATAATATCATGAGCGAACTTCTCTTTAAGTTCAGGGTTAAGTTGTGCTGAACCCCCATACTTAATAACAAAAATCTCATCACTATAACGCTTTATATAAGGAAGGGCATCAAGCAGTGTTCGAACTTGTTCTATCTTTCTTTTCATATTCTTCCCTTATTTTTAATAATGAGAATTATAATATAAGATAATGTAATAGCTGTGAAATAGTGTGATTTATTAGGAAATTA
>JAHZJZ010000238.1 GCA_022600655.1 Campylobacterota bacterium
AGTGTCACCATCAAATGAGAAATAGACTTTTTGCTTAGAAGAGGACTTCTCATCTATCCAACTTGAAGCTTTTGCTAAAGTTACATCACCTGGCTTTGCATCTCTAAAAAGAACCAAGTCATTCATACCTCTTTTTCCAAAAAGCATATCTGGCTTTGCAACCAATGTTTTTTCATTTAACCATGCGTTCGTTTTTGCAGCTTCTGTTAACTCTGCTCCATTTTGAACCATTACTGTTTCATATGAATAAGTAAAATCTGGAAAGTACTTATCCCAATGTCGAGCTAAAATTGACTTTGCGTCATATTCTCTAATCGCTTTTTGAGCCATCGAGTTCTCCTTGTTTAAATTGTGTTGACGTAAGTTTAACATTAGGAGGATTTATTTTCTATTTTAGATAGTTATACTTTTCAGAAGTTTTATTTATTTGTGTATTTTAGGAACATTTAACTCTTCACACTGCTCTACACCATAATATTTTAACTGATATTGAACTTTTTTACTCTTTACAGTGTAACAATTCTGCCCTATTTCAGCTAATTCTAATGATATCCAATAAGGTTTGTAAAAAGAATAGGCAAAATGTTTTGTTTTATCATCAAGAAAATAAAAGAGTGGTTTATGAAAAATAATAATCATGGAGCTTAGTATAAGTGAACTCAATACTATTCTATAACCTATTTTATAACCTCTCTGAAACTGTGGTAGTCGTACATTAATGGTTTGATGATAAGTCACTACCATTAAAACCACCGCTACAATTACATAGGGTGCAAAGTCTGTCATAATAACCTGCTGACGAAGTGAAAGGAAAATGGAAAGTACAAAAGCCGTAAAAGAGATATACCATAATATATCTTTTTTCTCACGAAGCCAAATACGATAAAGGGCATAGAAAAAATAGAAAAAAACCAAAGGTGAAAAGAGTGCCACATAGAGTCCAAAAAGCTCTAAAAATTTTCCTTTAGGTTTACCACCAATATCAAGTCCGTTAAAATAAAGAAGACCAATGGCGACAAATATAATAGATATAGTAAAAAGTTCAGTATCACGTTTAAAAGCAGAGAAGATTGCTACAGCAATAAAAAAGATTACAGAGGCATCGTGAACTAAAAGAAGCAACAGCATAACAACTCCTTGCCATACTAATTGCTTCTTTTCATGCAATATAATAAACACTAAAACCAATGTAATAACAACCACAGCGATATTAACTATCACTGCTGAGGTAATGATACCTGGTAATAGTGCAAAAATTGTAGTAGCTAAATAACTTGATTCCCGTTCTTTAAAATAATTTTGACTCATTATGAAAAAAAGAGGGATATTTAGAAGTCCAGATAGAAGAAAGGGAAAACGGAAATCTAATGTGTTACCAAACCAGCCATTAGAAAAATGAATAAACTTACTCAGTATGGTACTATCGGTATAATAGAGCATTGCCTCATTAGGACCAATAGGAAGAGTCACGGCTAAATAGTATAGAGCCAATGTATAAAAAAGTATAAAAATATAAAATAATACTCGGCTCACAACAACGGCTTTATAACTTTAAAAAATTATCCAACATCTCATGTCCATACTCACTCATAATTGATTCAGGGTGAAACTGAACCCCATAAATATCTTTATCTTTTATCTGAAGTGACATAATCTCATGATCATCTTTACTGTGTGAAGTAGCGATAATATGTTCAGGTAGGTTCTCTTTGTTTACCGTTAATGAGTGGTATCGTGTTGCTCTAAACTCATTTGGAAGGTCTTTAAATATTACAGTATCTTTGTCTACTTCAACCTGTGAAGTCTTCCCATGCATCATATTGGTCGCTCGAATCACCTCACCACCAAAAGCTTGTGCAATGCTCTGATGCCCTAAACAGATACCAAAAATCGGTGTTGTATCTGCAAATGCTTTAATCACCTCAAGTGTTACCCCAGCTTCATTAGGTGTAGCAGGACCTGGAGAGATGATAATTTTTTCTGGATTAAGTGCCTTTATCTCCTCTACGGTTAACTCATCATTACGAATAACTTTCAAGTCAGCTCCTAACTCTAGGCAGTACTGCACCACATTATAGGTAAAGCTATCATAATTATCTATCATTAAAATCATAAAATACATTCCTTATTACTATTGATGCAATTATATCGAAATTGTTAAGATTTTCATCATTTAGGATAATTCTTATCTGATTTAAAAGAGAATTAAGAGAAAAATCCAAAAAATATCTATAAAATAAATTAAACTATTACTATAAGCAAAGGAAATCTTATGAAAATGTTACTACAAAAAAGGTTAGGAGTGTTGATGCTCTCTTTTTTATTATTGGGGTGTAATGAAGAGAAAAGCATAACAAAAACAACAGCACCAGAACCTTCTGAAACAACTGAGAAGTTAGCTTATGTTGACCATGTTAAGTGGGCAAAAGATTTAGACAGTGCCTTTGCTCTGTCAAAAGAGCAAAACAAACCTCTTATTGTTATGGTAGAGAGTCACGGCTGTAGGTGGTGCATCAAAATGAAAGAGACCACACTCAATGACCCCAAAGTCCTTAAAAAACTTGATGAGTTCATTATTGTCAAAGTCTTACGAGAAAACCCTGCTGATAGAAGCAGACTTCCCGAGTTTAAACATGTACCCATTATGTTCTTCTATCAAGCAAATGGAGAGCTGTTTGATAACCTAAGAGGATATTTTGTGGCTGATGATTTTCTTGAGTATCTTAATGAGTTAAACTAAGACTTTAAATCTTCACTCCAAAAAAACTCTATCCATCCTTTAGGCTCCTTAACCCACCATGTCGGTTCTATACATGCTGTGGGTTTATAAAAAACAGTGGCTGAATAAAACGTAACTTCAGGGTACTGCTTCTGCAATACCTTTAAAACCTCTACCAAAGTATCTCCACTGTCCACAATATCATCGACAATCAGAACTGTTTTGGCATCTTGTAAATCAGGAATATTAAAAACTTTAACCTCATCTAGTTTTTGGGTATCGTTATAACCAATGGTATTAATGGCATAAACTTCACGTAAATCATAATACTCACCCAGCATTTGGGCGATGCTCAGTCCACCTCTTGCTATGGGGATGATGGCATCAAACTCTTTATCTATCTTTTGTACAAGTACTTTTAGGTCAGATTTAAATTCGCTATAGGGATAGTAGACTTTACTCATAAACCCTCAACTCATTATACAAACTATCTCTCTCTACAGGTGTAAACCCAGAGTTTCGTATCAATGCTACAAACTCATCTAAGTTCATTCCATGAGAACTCTTAGCCCCTGCTGCTGACTGTATGGACTCTTTTTCTATAGTTCCATCAAGGTCATCAGCTCCAAACTCTTGGGCTATAAGTGCTAAATTAATCGACGCTGTTACCCAGTAGGCTTTTAGGTGAGGGATATTATCTAACATGATTCTGCTAATTGCATAGGTTTTGAGTATCTCTTGACCTGTTGGGTAGTCGGTTACTTTTAAGAAGTTGTTGTCTCTTTGATAGACCAGTGGGATGAATGCATTAAATCCACCTGTTTTGTCTTGCAGGTCACGCAATCGTATCATATGGTCGATTCTATGGGCTCTGGTCTCTACATGTCCAAAAAGCATCGTAGCATTACTCTCTCGTCCTCGGTTGTGCCATTTTTCATGAATATCTAACCACTGTTGTGAAGTTACTTTACCCTTGCATAAATATTCTCGTACCTCTTCATCAAATATCTCTGCCCCTCCACCAGGCATAGAGTCAACGCCATTTTCTATCATCATATCTAAGACCTCATCGTAGCTTAGACCATACTCACGGTGCAGAAAATCCACTTCAGCTGCAGTCATCGCTTTAACATGGAGTTCAGGAAACTTCTCTTTTATTTTTCTAAAAGCTCCCATGTACCACTCTACCCCATCATTAGGGTTGTGAGCAGAGACGATGTGCATCTCTTTTGCTCCTTGATTGTAAGAGTTTTGAGCGATATCTAAAATCTCTTCATGACTCATTGTGTACTGGTTTGGGTTTTTACGACTGGCAGAGTAGGCACAGAATTTACAGATATCAGCACAGATATTTGTGGGGTTGATATGGCGGTTAATATTAAAATAGCTCTTTTTTCCAAACTTCTCTTGGCGAATCTCATCGGCTAACTCACCTAGTGTAAAGAGGTCCAACTCATAGAGTGCTTCACCCTCCTCTTGGGTTAATCTCTGTCTACTTTTTACTTTTTCAATCAAATCCATCAGCATCATCCAATATCTAAGCGTAATTAAATGTCTATTATTTAATCACCCTATGTAATTTTTTTTTGCTATTATAGCAAGTATAAATAAACCGTTGGAGTAACTTTTTGAAAAATATCAAAATAGAAATAGAGAATCTCTTACATGAGAATGCCCCTGACTTTAAAATTGCTAAACTTCTAAAAGAGGACATTAAAACCTATTTTGGAACACTAGAGGAGAGTTTCGCAACCTCTGGGGGTAAAGATTTTCTTTTTAATCACACACGAAAGATTGACACCTTTTTAAAACTGGTCTACAAGATAGCCATTCGTTCGATGTTTGGTGACTATACTCCTATGAAAAATACCCTGCCAATTACACTGGTTGCTCTTGGGAGTTATGGGCGTGAACAATTATGTGTCTATTCTGATATTGATTTAATGATTGTCTATAAAGAGACATCAGGTTATAACAGCAAAGAGATGATAGAGAAGATTCTTTACATTTTATGGGATGCAGGGATTAAACTAGGTCATCGTGTTCATGAAGTAGATGAACTTTTTGAAATATCTAAAACAGACATTACCATTAAAAGTTCTATGATTGAGTCTCGATTTATAGAAGGTTCAAGGTTTTTATGGACAGAGGTACAAAATGAGTTAAGTAGAATTCGTCATCATGAACAAGAGGCTTATATAGCTGCTAAAATTACAGAGATGAGAGAGCTACATCAAAAATTTCCTATGACTATGGAGCCAAACCTTAAAGAGGGTGTTGGTGGTTTTCGTAATGCCAATCTGGTCTATTGGATAGGAAATATCTTATACAATGTAGAACGAATCAAGGATTTACCTCAAGAGATTATCTCAGAAAAAGAGTATAAAGAGTTTCGCATCGCATTAGAGTTTCTTTTTAGAGTTCGTTCAGCCTTACATCTTAGCACAGGAAAAAAAGAGGATAGACTTAGACTTGAACTGATTCCTCAAATTGCAACCTATTTAGCCTATGAAGACAAACCTGAAGCCCATATGAAATTTGCTAAAAAGGTAACGGCTAGTCTAAAGGTCATTAAGTTATACTCCACCATATGGATTGATGCCTTAACCGATATAGAGTCACCATTAATGGTTAAACCAGACCATCAAGATAACTCCTTTGAATCATTTTTAAAACAACTCTGCAGTGTTGCAAACAGACCTTTTGAAGTGCATCCAACTTTTTTACAAGCACTCATACATTCACAAAAATCAGATATTCTTAGTGATGAGTTTTATAATATTATTCGTAAAATACTCTCTCAACCACATAGCTATAGTGTACTACAAACGCTTTTAGATACTCAACTTTTAGGTTATGCTATCCCTCCTCTTAAACAGATTGTTAACCTTCCTCAGTTTGATGGCTACCATCAATATGCTGTTGGTATACACTCACTTAAAGCAGTACACTATTTAGAAAACATCAACGATGTGACACTCCAAGCTATCTACAGTACGCTAAAACCTGAAGAGCAACTCCTTATCAAAACATTGGTTCTTTTACATGATTCAGGAAAAGGGAGAAAAGAGGAACACTCTATTGTGGGAGCCAGACTCTTTAGCTCTTTTGCTGAAAAGTTAAACCTCTCTTCTGAACATATCAAACTTGGAAAAAATATTATACTTCACCATAACGATATGAGCAATACAGCACAACGTGAAGATTTACACACCGAACAGACCATTTTAAAATTTGCTGCAAAATTCCCTACTAAACTTGAACTCAACCTTATCTATCTTTTAACGTATGCCGATATGAATGCTGTTGGTGTTGGTGTTTATAACGAGTTTAATAGAAAACTACTCTACACATTATATTCTCAAGCATCTGTTGCTATCTCACATGGTGAAAAACTCTATGAGACCAGTAAGCGTCTAAAAAAAGAGAGAACGCTACAAAAAAATGCCCTCTTTTTAACACTACCAAGAACACTCAAAAAAAAGATTTTAACTATCCCTTCAGATTTACTTTTTATCAAATATACTCCCGATAAAATTATTGAAATCGCACAAAAAGCCAAAACATTAGAAAACTACAACTATACCATTAGCAATGAAAAGTTTTTAACCATTGAAGTTATTCGACAAGACAATCTTGATGTAAGTTACCTACTTCATAAATTAGCCAGACTCAATATTGTACATATGGATATCTGTAAACTCTTCTCAGGAATTAAGTACTTTAAAATAGTCTTTAATGAAACCGTTGATGAGAGTGAATTGATGTTAATTGAAGAGGTTATTATTAACGCTCTTACTCAAACGCATCAACTTAAGCTGACCCATCCAAATATTAAAAAAGAAGATATCTTTATAGATTGTAATCACTCAGAAGAACATGCCATTATGAAACTTCAATGTGCTGACCAGAAGGGACTATTATCTTACATTATTAATGTTTTTGATAAGATTGGTATAGATATCTGTTCTGCTAAAATTCACACAAAAATGAACAAATATCTATTTAACAAAATTGAACAAGCACATTCTGCTTATTTTGAAAACTTAATATTTATCGCAAATGAAGTTTGTAGAGAAAGACAATCAGAAGTATTTGAAGAATTTACAGAATTAGAACCTATTG
>JAHZJZ010000239.1 GCA_022600655.1 Campylobacterota bacterium
ATGACTTCAAAGAGGAAGATATCATTGAAGGTTATGAAGTCACCTACTTAGAGCAAGAATTATAATAATAAAGAGATAGGTAAATAATGGCAGCACCCAGGCGTATTCAAAAGGTAGATATATTCTTAATGGTGCATTATCATTAACAATGAGTCCATCAATTACACTTAATAGTGCAGAACTTTTAGAGATTAAATAAAAAATAAAACAGTATGAATAGAGTCGAAACTCTATTCATTATCTTAGGCTAAAGAAAATAGGGGCATATGCTTAATCTAAAACTTTGAAAAAAGTTTGTTATCTTTTAGGAGATACCCTGTTAGAGGTCGAAAGGAGAAACAATGACTAGAACTGAAAAAGAAGCTATAGTTAATGAATTATCAACTGCATTTGCTGATCAGGGTGCTGTAATCGTATGTGATTACAAAGGTATGACTGTTGAAGCACTTGAAGGTGTTAGAGCATTAGCTAGAGAAAATGATGTTAATGTACGAGTTGTAAAAAACACATTGGCAGCAATTGCATTGAAAAATGCAAACTGTGATGAGTTAGAACTTCTTAACAACAACATTTTTATTTGGGGTGAAGATCAGATTGCTACTTGTAAAGTAGCTGATAAATCTGCTGAAGCTAACAAAGATTACTTCTCAATCAAGTCGGGAGTAATTGAGTCAAAAGTTGCTGATATCGCTACGATTAATGCTATGGCTAAACTTCCAGGTAGAGATGAACTTCTTGGTATGTTACTTAATGTTTGGAATGCACCAGTGCAGAACTTTACAATAGGTATGAACGCTCTTGCAACCAAGCTAGAAGAAGAGGCATAGGTTTTTATTTATAAAATTTAATTTTATAAATAATTTTAATTGAATGTGATGATATTAAAATCATTGAAAAATAGAGAATTTTTAAGGAATTAATTATGGCAACAACTAAAGAAGATGTATTAGAGTTTATCTCAAACATGTCAGTACTTGAGCTTTCTGAGCTTGTAAAAGAATTTGAAGAGAAGTTTGGTGTATCTGCACAAGCTACTGTAGTAGCTGGTGGTGGTGCAACAGCTGAAGCAGCTGAAGAGCAAACAGAATTCGATGTAGTTCTTACAGATGCAGGAGCTAAGAAAATTAACGCTATTAAAGCAGTTAGAGCAATTACAGGTCTTGGTCTTAAAGAGGCTAAAGCTGCTGTTGAAGAAGTACCAACAACTCTTAAAGAGGGTGTTTCTAAAGAGGAAGCTGAAGAGCTTTAAAAAACAAATCGAAGAAGCTGGAGCTTCTTGCGAACTTAAATAAAACCTTTTCAAGCGAGTTTATCTCGCTTGAAGTTCTCCTTGTGCTGCATTAGTAACAGTACAAAAAAGATTTCAAACGATATAGTGACAAGCTATTGCGCAATAGTTTTTTTGTATATCCCAAATATATACATTCACCCATAACATACATATTATAATGAGGTTCGCCCATGTTAAATTCTTTACACTCTGGAAATAGACTTAGAGTCGACTTTTCAAAGACTCCTCGACAAATTGCTGTTCCTAACTTACTTCAACTTCAACAGAAATCTTATGACGACTTTCTAATGATTGATGCTAAAAATAGAACTGAATCAACCATTGAAAAAGTATTTCGTTCTGTTTTCCCTCTACATGACCAACAAAATAGATTAACTTTAGAATATAAAGGTTCTGAAATTGTTCAACCTAAGTATACCATTCGTGAATGTATGGAGAGAGGGTTAACTTACTCTGTATCTTTAAAAATGAATATCGCTCTAACCATCTGGAATAGAGATGAAAAAACAGGTGAAAAACTAGATCCAAAAGAGATCAAAGAACAAGCTGTTTTCGTTAGAGATATTCCTCTTATGACAGACAGAACATCATTTATTATTAATGGTGTTGAGAGAGTTGTTGTAAACCAACTTCACCGATCTCCAGGTGTTATCTTTAAAGAAGAAGAGGCGACGACTGTTGTTAACAAACTTATCTACTCTGCACAGATTATTCCAGATCGTGGTTCTTGGTTATACTTTGAGTATGATGCAAAAGATATTCTCTATGCAAGAATTAACAAAAGAAGAAAAATTCCTGTAACCATTCTTTTTAGAGCGTTAGACTACTCTAAAGAGGACATCATGAAGCTCTTCTATGAGAGTAAAGAGGTTTTTGTTAAAGAGAACAGATTTGTAACGAAGTTCTCTGTAGAAGATTTTGCAGGTCGTGCTCCTTATGAAGTAAGAGATCTTGAGGGGAACATTGTTGTAGCAGCAGCTAAGCGTCTCACTAAGAAAAAAGCACAAAAGCTTATTGATGATGGTTTAGAGTGGGTAGAGTATCCATTAGAGATTCTAGTTGATAGACACCTATCTACACCAATTATTGATAATGAGAGTGGAGAAGTACTGTATGATGTTGTCACAGCTCTTGATGAGATGAGACTTAAAAAGATTATCGATGCAGGTGTTGAGAGTTTCCATATTGCAGATGACTTAGCTGAAGATGCAGATGACTCTATTATTAAATCATTTATTGCTGATCAAGAGTCATTGAGACTTCTTAAGCAGACTGAAGATCTTGAAGATGAAAATAAATTGGCTGCGATTCGTATCTATAAAGTAATGAGACCAGGGGAGCCAGTTACAGCTGAAGCTGCGGCTAACTTCCTTAGACAGCTCTTCTTTGATCCAGAAAGATATGACCTAACTAAAGTTGGTCGTATGAAGATGAACCATAAATTAGGTTTTGATGTTCCTGAATATGTAACGGTATTGACAGCTGAAGATATTATTCATACGGTTAAGTATCTCTCTAAAGTTAAAAATGGTTCAGGTCATATAGATGATAGAGATCACCTTGGAAACAGAAGAATTAGAGCGATTGGTGAGCTTTTAGGTAATGAGCTTTACAATGGTCTTACTAAGATGCAAAAAGCCATTAGAGACAAGATGACAACGCTTTCAGGAACATTGGATGAGTTAATGCCACACGACTTGGTAAACTCTAAAATGATTACCAATACTATTTTAGAGTTTTTCTCATCTGGACAGTTGTCGCAGTTTATGGATCAGACTAACCCACTTTCAGAGGTAACTCACAAAAGAAGACTCTCTGCACTTGGTGAAGGTGGTCTTGTTAAAGAGAGAGCTGGCTTTGAAGTGCGGGATGTTCACCCAACTCACTACGGTCGTATCTGTCCAATTGAGACACCAGAGGGACAAAACATTGGTCTTATCAACACCTTGGCAACTTATGCAAAGGTAAATGATTTAGGATTTATTGAAGCTCCTTATAATAAAGTTGTAGATGGTATGGTTACCAAAGAGATTGTATACTTAACTGCAACACAAGAAGAGGATCTTGTAATTGCTCCAGCTTCAACAGAAGTTGTCGATGGTAAGATTGTTCATGACCTTATTGAGACACGATGTAATGGTGAAATTTTACTTAATGAGACTAAAAAAGTTTCACTAATTGATATCTCTCCATTGATGGTTTCAGGTTCGGCTGCAGCACTGATTCCATTCTTAGAACACGATGATGCAAACCGTGCCTTAATGGGTTCAAACATGCAGCGTCAAGCTGTTCCACTACTTAAAACTGATGCACCAGTGGTTGGTACAGGTATGGAAGCGATTGTAAGCCGTGATGCTTGGGAGTCTGTAAAAGCTAAGCGTCCTGGTAAAGTAGAGAAAGTTGACTCTAAAAACATCTATATTTTAGGTGAAGATGACTCAGGTGTTTATATTGACCATTATCCAATGGAAAAAAATATGAGAACCAACCAAAACACGACTTTTACTCAGTCTCCAACAGCAAAGCTTGGTGATGTGATTGAAGCAGGTCAAGTTATTGCTGATGGTCCAAACATGGATATGGGTGAACTTGCAATTGGTAAAAATGCTATGGTTGCCTTTATGCCTTGGTATGGTTATAACTATGAAGATGCGATTATTATCTCTGAGAAAATCTTAAGAGAAGATACCTTTACCTCTGTACACACTTATGAAAAAGAGATTGAAGCACGTGAACTTAAGCATGGTACCGAAGAGATTACCCGAGATATCCAAAATATTCGTGAAGATGAGTTGGCTCACCTTGATGAGAGTGGTATTGTTAAGGTAGGAACACACGTTAAACCAGGAATGATTTTAGTCGGTAAAGTTTCACCAAAAGGTGAGATTAAACCAACACCAGAAGAGAGACTTCTTCGTGCAATCTTTGGTGAAAAGGCAGGTCATGTGGTAAACAAGTCACTCTACTGTCCAGCATCAATGGAAGGTGTGGTTGTAGATGTTAAAGTCTTTACCAAAAAAGGTCAAGAGAAAGATGCCAGAGCCATTCAATCATATGAAGAGGAGAAAGCTGTTCTTGATGGTGAACACCATGACAAGCTTCTGATGATTGATAAAGAGGAGTTGCTAAGAATTGCAGCCATGCTCTCAAAAGCCGAATTGATTCAAGATGTAGTTATCGATGAACAGATGTATGAAGTTGGTGAAAAAATTCCAGCTGAGGTTATTTTAGAAATAAACCGATTTGCACTTAGAAATGTGGTTCAGTCATACAGTGCTGATATTCAATCAGAGTATAACTCAGCTAAAAATTACTTCCAGAGACAGAAGAAAAAGCTAAAAGATGCACATGAAGAGAAACTTCATATCTTAGAAAAAGATGATATTTTACCAAATGGTGTGACTAAGTTAGTAAAAGTATATGTGGCAACCAAACGTAAGCTAAAAGTTGGTGATAAAATGGCAGGTCGTCACGGAAACAAAGGTATTGTATCTAATATCGTTCCAGAGATTGATATGCCATATACAGAAGATGGAAAAACAATTGATATTATTCTAAACCCACTAGGGGTACCATCTCGTATGAATATTGGTCAGATTCTTGAGGTTCACTTAGGGCAGATTGGTA
>JAHZJZ010000017.1 GCA_022600655.1 Campylobacterota bacterium
CCAATCATCCTTCCCAGATCTCATAAGACCATACCCCATCACTCCTCCACAGATCTCATAAGACCAGACGACATCATCCTTCCCAGTGCTTATAATAACCCTAACCCAAAAATATACTCAAGCCCTTCAGATTCAATACCCTGTATATAGGCATCATTATCAAAAGCCAATCCTGAAGTAATCGTAATGGTTGCACTCTTTTCAAACTGATGGTTTACCCATTGACCAATCTCTTTTCCTACATTGTAATACTCTTTATCTTCAAGATGTTGGAACTTTAATGCTATAGCTGAGGGGTCTATATCAAGTAACATACAGACAATACTCTCTTCTACAGCATGTATTCCATGCATTTTATCAGCAAATATTTCACCTGAAGTGGTTGAACCAATGACTAAAAAAGGGTAAATAGTCAACTTTGAAATTATCTTTTTTATACTATAAACAGGTGATATATAAATAAAAGCCAAAGAGGGTGTAAAGCCCTCCTCCATATGTTTATCTATACTTTTTGTTAACTGCTGTATGGAGTAAGCATTTATTATTTTATGATTCATTATATGAACTCCTTTTAGAAACTCGCTTTTGTATGTCGGGTTGCATACTTTAACTTTAACTCTTCTCTGAGTTTAATAAACATATCAAAATGAGATAGAAATATTTTTAATATATCAGGGTCAAATTTTTTACCACTCTCTTGTTCTAAAATCAGATACGCTTCATTCTGTGAATAGTATTTTCTCTCTCTATATATACGAGGAGATAAAAGTGCATCAAACATCTCTACAATCGCAACCATA
This sequence comes from Campylobacterota bacterium, assembly GCA_022600655.1. GTDB lineage: Bacteria > Campylobacterota > Campylobacteria > Campylobacterales > Sulfurovaceae > UBA1140. Next base: position 801 of record JAHZJZ010000017.1, read on the forward strand.
TAAGCAAATTTACTTATTTCATTACCTTTAAGTTGTTGTGGGAAACCTAAACCATCATAGTGTTCTCGTCTCTGAACAATAACTCTTTTAGCAATTTTAATGAGATTGGTCTCAATGGAGTTATTAACCACTTGATACCCCATTAACATATTTTTATTGTAACGCTCTCGTTCTTTGTCTGTAAACTTATAGTCAAATAGCTCCTCTTTGTTATTCATCGCTCCAATATCTCTAATAAGCACCGCATAGTAAAAGTTAGTAGCTATCTCTCTATTGTAACCTAGGAGCAGGGCAAACTCTTTAGAGATGGTCGCAACAATTTTATTACTAGAGGAGTTATTTTTTTGATTATAGATAAGAGACATACCATAAAACATCTCTTTTTGAGAGTTTTCAACCTCTTTTAATGAGTAAGATTTTTCTTTTGAGGCTATAGGTTTTTGAGTGGGTTTTTCTTTTTGAATAGATTTATTTACTTTATGTTTCTCTATCTGTTTGTAGATACGTGATTCAAGATTCTTAAGATCAAAAGGTTTTGAGATAAAGTCATCAACACCCAAGGCATAGAGCTTTTTTACATGACTCTCATCTGTAGTAATAATAGAGATAGGTATATTGTCATAGCGTGGCTCTTTTCTAATGAACTTAAGTGTCTCTTCTCCATTCATTTTAGGCATATGAAAATCCAGTAGAAGCATATCTATCTTCTCATAAGATAACACTTCAATCGCCTCAATACCATTTTCAACTTCAATCACTTTGATACTAGGTATTTTTGCTAATAAGGTGACAATTAACTGTCTATTAAACGCATCATCGTCAGCGATTAACAGTGTAATACCACCAAAAAGTTTCCAGTTCATTTTCAGACCTTTTTAAATTCTATGAACTTAATTGTATCTTAAACAAACTGAAATTCAATATCTTTTTGTTTATATTTTTAAATTAATATTTTTAGTTAATTTTTATGTAAGATTAATCCATGGTTTTGGCTTCAAGCAACTCTTTTAAAATCTCTGCTGCTTCCTCTTCTGGCATATCACCTGCGTCTATCTCTTCGACAATATCTTTACATTCAGCATGCATCTCTTGAAGCTCTTGAAGCTCCTCTTTGTCAGCAATAGAAGCCATCTTAGCCTTCTCTATCATAGAGAACATCTCATCAATTGCCTCTTCTAGATCAGGAATTATCTCTAATGTTAATAAGTTTTTGAGTTTTTCTGCGTTTAGCATGGGTAGTAACCTTCACGTTAATTTAGTTAAAGGAATTTTATCTAAATAACGTGAAAAAAAGATTTGTGGTATATGGTTTAGTTACAACCACACCCTCCACCAGCTTTAGTATGACTTGGTGCAGCCGTTGCTGCTGCTCCACCTGTACTACAAGCACTTACACCTGGAGGTGTTGTGGGTTGAATCGCTTGGTTATCAGCTCCACCCTTTGCATTTACATTATCGATAAATATTAAAAGATTACTCGCTGCCTCTTGGTAACGCTTCGCTGTCTCAGAGTCTGGCATATGGAATGTTACAGGCATACCTGTATCTCCCCCTACTCTAATCGCAGGTTCAATTGGAATTCTAGCAATCACTTCAGTATCGTACTCTTTTGCAACAGGAACGGTTGTTCCCATACCAAAGATATCTGACTCTGCATCACACTCAGGACAGATAAACCCACTCATATTCTCAATGATTCCCGCTGTAGGGATATGAAGCTTTTCAAACATATCTAAACTTCTTCTACTGTCATCTAGTGAAACCTCTTGAGGAGTCGTAACGGTAATACCAGCCGTAACAGGCACCGACTGAGCCAGTGTCAACTGTGCATCACCTGTTCCTGGAGGCATATCGATAACCAAAACATCTAGCTCTGACCATAAGATATCTCTCTTAAAAACTGCTCAATCGCTTTCATAATCATCGAACCACGCCAAATAAGCGACTGTCCAGGCTCCATTAGTGAACCCATAGACATTACCTCTACACCATAGGCACTTAGTGGCATTACTTTGTTACCTTGAATCTCTGGTTTTTGGTCAGCAACACCCATCATACGAGGAATATTTGGTCCATAGATATCAGCATCAAGAAGACCTACTTTTTTACCCTGCATCGCCATCGCTACTGCTAAGTTAACTGAAGTCGTTGATTTACCAACTCCCCCTTTTCCTGAACTTACCATTACAAAGTTTTTAACATGTGGAGCGATGTTTTTACCACTAACAGAGTTACTCATCTGCTTTGGTGCTTGTGGAGCGGTAATATGTACTTGAATATCAGCAAATCCAAGTTTCTTAAGTTCATTTTGTGCATCTGTAGTTATCTGTGCCTTAACCTCTTCAGCTGAAGAAGTAATGTCTACTACTACATCTACCTTATCTCCTGAAATCTCTACATTTTTTACAAATCCAAAAGTTACGATATCTTTCGTAAACCCTGGATAGGTTACATTTTTCAATGCTTCTAAAACATTTTCATTTGTCATTCATGACTCCTATATTATTTTAATACAACTAATTGCGTTTATGTTTAACCTTTTATACTCATTTATCTAAGAGTAAGCTTATCTGAATTGGATTTTTATTATTTGAGTGAAAAATTGCAGTTTCATGCTCATAAAATGATAAAATGGCAGTGAAAAAAAGGAGAACCACCATGCCCTACTTAAGAAAAATCAAAGAGAACAATAACTACACCGAAGAGAATAAAACTCCTTTTATAGTAGATAACAAAAGAGTGGGACAGGTACGCCATGAGTATGTAGAGTATCTCTTAAAAAGTAAAATATTTAGACTTCAAAATGGACGCTTAACTTTAGTAAACTCTTTAAAAACATTTGAGGAACGCACCGAAGCACTCAAAGGTTTTGCCCAACAAGCACTGCAAGATGGTATTACCAACCGTATGATGAATGAGAACTACCCCATCATAGAAAAAAGTAACTCTCAACCCTTAGCATTTATAGACCGTAGTATCTCCACCCTATTAGGCACACTCTCGTTTGGTCAACACCTCAACGCTTATGTTATGACCAGTAAAGGTATGAAAATGTGGATAGGTAGAAGAGCCTACAACAAACCCCACCACCCAGGAAAACTAGACCACCTAGTCGCTGGTGGGCTGCCTTACGATATCTCTCCCACAGACAACCTCATCAAAGAGTGCTACGAAGAGGCTGGAATGTCTGAACCTCTAGCTCTTCAAGCCAAAAACGTCGGTTTAGTCTCGTACAGATATGAATATGAACTAGGAGGAAAAGAGGACATTATCTACTGTTACGATATTGAACTAAATGAAGATTTTGTCCCTCTCTGCACCGATGGCGAAGTCGAAGAGTTCTACCTTATGCCCATAGAAGAAGTAGCTGAAATCGTGCGAACCACCGATGAGTTTAAAACCAATTGTAACTTGGTCATTATTGATTTTTTAATTCGGCATGGGTATATTGGGACGGAAGATGAAGGGTATATTGAGATTGTTCAGGGGTTGAGGGGATAGTTTCC
>JAHZJZ010000240.1 GCA_022600655.1 Campylobacterota bacterium
AATGCCTTTTCCCATTTTCGGTGTTTTTGTAATATTTGTCTTTTGGGAAGATTTAAGGTATCACCTTTGAGAGAAGTTGAGGTTTTAAATCGTTTCTCTTTGGTATAAACACTCTCTGTCACTTCACTTTTTTTCTGATTTGTTTTAGTAGAAGCACTGTTAGGGTTATCAGGCATACCCTCTTTTTTGGCACTCCCTTTTTGTTCTTTTTTCGCTACAGAGAGTTCATCAACAAACATTCTATTTTCAGAACACCACAGAACATCTAAGATATTCTCAAATTGCTCTAGTAGAAACAGTTCTGCTTCATTTTGATTTTTCAAAATCTATCCTACTCCGAGAGTCGATGCCAAATTCGATTAAGTCGGTCATTTTTAGAAGTATCTACACCCTCAATCTCCAAAAATATCGCTTTCATGAGCATATCGGTTGAGTAATTGGTAGGTTCTTCTTTAATTCTTTTTATAAATTCATTTATGATATCTTCTGCCTTAGTACCTAACTTCTCTACTTCACTTTTTGTTAAATGATTGTGTAATATGGTTGTAAATTTTGTTTTAAGTTCAACACTGTTGTTAGACAAAACAATATCATGAGAGATAACCCTTCTCATCAGAGCTGGAGAAAACTCACGCTCTCTGTTTGAGGTCATAATAATAAGAGGGAATTCACCTTGACACTTTAACTTTCCATTTTCTAATGTTATCGTTACGGGTTGACCATTTTCATCTTTTACTCTATGTTCACCATCACCCAAACGAGCCAATTCAGGTATAGCAAACTCTCGCTCTTCTAAAATATGTAAGAGGTTATTGGGAAAATCAATATCACTCTTATCTAACTCATCCAGCAAAACAACCCTCATTTTTTCTGAGGCAAAAGCTGTCCCCAAAGCACCCAATTGAATATAGTCTGCTACAGAGCCTTTGTCATGCAGTCTTCCTATAGCATCATAGGTGTAGAGTCCATCTTCTAGTTTACTCTGTGTAGTTATCTGCCAATGTAATACCTCCCCACAGTGTAATGTGGTTGCTACCGATTTAGCCAATGAGGATTTACCCACACCTGGATTCCCACTAAGTAAAATAGGTTTCCTAAGATAGAGAGCCAAGTTAACTACCTCTACCTCTTCATCTGATGGGTCGTAGGTTGTCTCAGTCTCCTTTTTCTCCTCTGCTGTACGTTCACGCCTCCAAGAGGGTGCTTGATGCTCTGCTAAAAACTCCTCTAAAGCATTCTCTTCTTTCTGTTCACCATTGTAAATACTCATCTTATGCTCCTACAACTGATTTATATTGATTGTTTTTGATTTCTGTCTTCTTTAGGGGTAGTCGATTGGGGTTGTCCCATATTAATAAATAAGGAACTTCTGCTTTTTTAAATTTTTTAGAACTCTCTTTAAGCAAGTTTCTAAACTCAGTGCCTTCTAAACTTTGACAAACACTGTTAACAATTTCTATCTGCTCATCTTTTAATGGGGCAAGTACAATACAAGCACTCTCTTTAATTAAATCATGATACTCTTTAAAAGAGAGACTTTGAGTTAACCGAACATAGGGTCTATCTTCTAACTCATCAAAGTCTATCTCATCTGTCATAACTTCATCTATTGGCAAAGAGGCTCTATTTCTATAAAAACTCCATACATCTTTCCACTCTTCTTGTATATTGGGCTGAACCCTTATGGTTTCAATACGCTTTTGTAAACGCTTAACAATTTTAGCTGTTAACTCCCTACCCTCACTCCCTTTCCATGATGAGATATCCTCTTTTAGAAGTTCAAAAGGTACGATAAACTCCAATAAGACATTTCTACGAGATAAAGAAACAGAGTTTAAAACAGTATCAACTAATTGAGTTTTTCCACTCTCTTTAGTTAAGTCAACTCTACAACTCTCTTGTGGTTCCACTTTCCCTTGCTTATACTCAAAAATTTGTACTTCAACATCACCTAAAGCATTTTTACCATTTGGTTTCAGTGTAATCAAAAGATTGGAACGCTGTTGAAACATATCTATTTTCATAGAAGCGAAACTCTTAATATCCTCTCGAGTTTTTCTAAGTACTTTCAATAAATCGTCAATATAACTGTCCAATGTACTGTCATCTAATTGAACCAACAGTGAAATTAAAATTTGTTTATGTTTCTCAAATAGATACTTTACAATTTCATCAAACTCATTTGGAACTGTTTTTGATGAGAAATCTAAAAGGTTTTTTGTATACGCTTCAAGTAAAGAGGTACTGTTACAATGCTCTTGGAAATATACTTTTAAATCTTTTGTTAAATTTTCTAAGAGGTTTGTGGTGTTATGTTCTACAATAGTCATCATTCCATTTTTTGTACGAGGGTAAGAGTAACCACTCTCTTTTGTATAATCACTACCTTTTATAACTCTACTTACCTCATACAGTGTAACCTCTTTAGAGCCTTTTGTTAAATTTTCAATAGCTTCACAAAAAGCATCTGTAAAGAGACTTAAGGTTGAATTATCATTTTTTTCTGTACCTTTTTCACGAAAACCTGCAGATGTGAGTATCTCAAAACTCCCTGTAAAAGGGTTATTGTTTTCAATCAATGTGCCACTATAACAGGCATCTAATACAATGGCTATACGATTTGGAAACTTATCACTACCTTTAAACACTTCAAAAATCTCACCCACAACCTCTTGTATATTTCGTGTTTTATCATCTTCTAGTTCTAAGTGCAGTTCATCTCTTTTTATACCTTTTTTTGCACCATGACCTGTATAAAAAAAGAGTAAATTATCAATTGTTTCATCTTTATAAAGTTTTAAATCACTTGTTATCTCTTTAAGACTTTTTAACTCACGATTTATAGGTTCTTCCCATAAGCTTGATGTAGAAAATATACTGCTTACAGTATTACGGTTATGTTGTAAAGACTCTAAGCCATTCGCAACACCACTATAGACAAAAGCAATATTTTTCATATCAGCACCCTATTAAAAAATTTCCGATAACGCTTCTTTACTCATTTTCTTATATTCAGAAAACGCTATCTTATCACCATCTTTTTTTTCAATGTAAATATGCTCACCCTTAACCAATGCCGTCACATCTTGGATAACCGTTGTTACACTATAAAAAGCTCCCACACCTTCTAGGATAAGCCGAACCATTTCAAGTTCACCTGACATATCTGTCTTTTTGGAGGGTTCTTTCTCTGGTTTAACTACGATACCTTCTAATTTTAGTTGGTTATATATCTCTTCTAATAACTCTGGATTATCCGATACTATCTTCATACTTTCCCCTCCAAACCTTTAATCCCTAAAGTATACCAAAATCTAAATAAAACCGTAGACGCACCAAATTATCTGATATAATAAACCAAAAAGACAACAACTATGACACAAGAAGAAAAAAATACCATAAAACAAACCATAGAGACCCAAATAACTCAACTACAAAAACAGATAATTGAGCTAAAAGAGAAAACCAAACCCATCTCACCTGACTGTTCGCTAGGGCGACTTACTAGACTAGAAGCTATGAATGAAAAGATGGTTAATGAAAAGGTTTTACAAGAGGGTGAACTGAAACTTACGCGACTTAAAAATGCTCTACTGAGAATCAATCATGAGATGTTTGGGATTTGTATAGAGTGTGAGGAGTCTATAGGTTTAGGTCGTATGATGATACGACCTGAAAGTGTTCGATGTGTGGCGTGTGCCTCTTAACCTTCGAGCTTTTCTAACATCTCTTTAAATGCCTCTTCAAAGGCTACTAAGCCTTCATCTAAAAGTTGTTTGTAGATATCATCCATTTTGAAGCCGTTATCTTCAAGGTTCATGAAGTAACCATTTAGAATTGCATCATCAATTGGTAGAACCTCTTGATTATCATCGGTTTGTATATGTGCTTCAATGGTTGCTAATGGAGCAGTGTTTACTGAATGAGCTGCCATAAGTCCAGCGATATAGTAGTTTGCAGGAAGATTGTCACCTTTAACTCCTGTACTGGCAAACAATGCTCTAATATTTGGGATATCGTTTGACTCAATCATATTGTAGATTTTTGCTGCATTATAGATACCTGTTTTAGAAGGGTCGATGCCACTCTGTTCAAGTTCAGCATCTAAAGCTCTGTCAAAACGGCTTACAAATACAGAGATAACACCCTCTACTCTACATGTTCCAGTGGCTTCACATTTAGAGATTCCCTTGGTCATAGCAGTAAAACACTGTTTGGCTTGTTTTGGAGAGAAGACTAAAGTCGCGTTAACAGAGATACCATCACTCATCAACTCAGTCATGGCTTCATAACCAGCTTGAGTTGCAGGTACTTTAATCATAACATTTGGTTCACCAATAGCTTTGAAGAGTCTTTTCCCCTCTTCTACTGTTCCTTTGGTATCATTACATAGGAAAGGGTCTACTTCAATAGAAATAAATCCATCGTTTCCATCATTATACAAAGGTCGTAGAAGCTGTGCAGCTTTTTTAATATCTTGAATGGCTAACGCTTCGTACTTCTCTTTAGCACTTAACTCTTTCAGTGCTTCTAACTGCTCTTTATAAGCTGGTGAAGAGGTGATTGCTGATGCAAATATCGCTGGATTAGATGTTGCTCCATTAACGACTCCTGCCTCTATAAGTTTTCCAAACTCATTTTCTAAGTAATCTCTCTCAATAAAATCCAACCATAATGAAAAATTGATATCCCTATTGACCATAGTATGTCCCTCTGTAATAAAAGTTATTGTTGACTCCATGATGACCATGAACCAGTGTCGGTAGGTTTCATAACAGCCTCATCTAACTGGTCTAAAAATGCATCACGATTTATCAGTCTTGCACCTAGCGTCATTAAGTGAGGTGTCTCCACCTGACAGTCAATGAAATCATAACCTTTTTTGACAAAGATACTACTTAGCATTCTTAAGGCAAACTTTGAGGCATCTGGCATGAGAGCAAACATCGATTCTCCAAAAAAAGCTTTACCCAAAGCAACCCCATAGAACCCACCCACAAGCTCACCTTCGTAGTAGGTTTCAACAGAGTGTGCAAAGCCCATCTCGTGTAACTCTATATAGGCCTCTTTCATCTCAGGAATCAACCATGTTCCCACCTGTCCCTCTCTAGGCACTTTGGAACAGTAGTCAATAACGGCTTCAAAATTGGTATCAAACCTAATCTCATAACCTCTATTTTTAATCACTCTTCTGAGTGATTTACGCTCTTTAAACTCTTGGGGGTATAATACTAATCTCGGGTTTGGAGACCACCAAAGTATAGGGTCACCCTCACTAAACCAAGGGAAGATTCCTTTACGGTAAGCGATTAAGAGTCGGTTAGGGTTTAGGTCTCCACCATAGGCTAACAACCCCTCATCACTTCCGTACCTAGCATTGGGGAAGATAAAAGGTGTCCCAATTTTAGTTATAAAGTAGTCATCATCATATACCGAAGACAAAATCTAACTTCTCCTTTTTGTATCCTACTTTAACACTACCTCCCTCTTTTAACGAACCAAATAGCACCTCATCAGTGAGTGCCTCTTTAATCTGCTCATCAATAACCCGTGAAATCTCTCTGGCACCATAAAGGTCATTGTACCCCTCTTGGGCAATATACTCTTTGGCTTTACTGTTTAACTTAATCGTGATGCCTTTACTCTCCATCTGCTTGTTAAGTTTGGCTATTTCAGTATCGACAATCTTTAAAATCACCTCAAAACTTAAATGTTTGAACTCAACAACTGAGCTTAATCTGTTTCTAAACTCTGGAGAGAAGAAATCCTTCATGGCTGTATCGGTCTTACTGCTATCATCTTTGGCAAAGCCCATTACATTGGCCTCTTTAGTACCAAGATTTGAGGTCATGATTAAGATAACATTTTTAAAGTCACTCACTACTCCATTATTGTCCGTTAACTTCGCCCCATCCATTACTTGCAATAAAATGTTCATAATGTCAGGATGAGCCTTCTCTATCTCATCAAGTAATAACACCGTATGAGGATGTTTTTTAATCATCTCAGTCAAAAGACCACCCTGTTCATAACCAACGTACCCTGGAGGGGCTCCGATGAGACGACTGAGTGCATGTTTTTCCATATACTCACTCATATCAATTCGCTCAAAATTGATATCCATACTATTGGCTAACTCTGTACTTAAGGCTGTTTTTCCTACCCCTGTAGGTCCAACAAAAAGGAACGCACCAATAGGTCTGTCTTCTTGATTAAGTCCTGCATAAGAGCGTTTGATTGATTTAACAATGGTATCTATGGCACTGTTTTGACCAATAATTTTTGACTTAAGGTCAAGAGCCAAGCCTTGTAGTTTAGAGGTATCATCTGTTGAGACTACGGTTGAAGGTAGTTTTAACATTCGTGCGACACTCTCTTCTATATCACTACTCTCAATGGTCACATCTTTTTTATCTTGAAGCATAAAGTGAGCCCCTACCTCATCGATAATATCCATCGCTTTATCTGGTAGGAATCTGTCATGCAAGTACTTGACACTTAAATCAACAGCACTCTGTAGGGCTTCATCTGAGAAAGAGATTTGATGATACTCTTCATACTTATGTTTAATCCCTTGAAGAATCATCATCGTATCACTAGCACTTGGCTCCTCAATATCTATTTTTGAGAAACGTCGTGAAAGTGCCTTATCTTTATCTAAATAGTTACGGAACTCAGCATAGGTTGTCGCTCCGATACATTTTAAGTCACCACGAGCAAGGGCAGGTTTAAGTAAATTGGCAGCATCCATGCTTCCACCACTGGTCGCCCCAGCACCGACTAAAGTGTGAATCTCATCAATAAAAATAACAGCTCTTTCAATACTCTCTAGCTCTTGCAACACACCTTTAAGTCGTTTTTCAAAATCACCTCGATACTTGGTTCCAGAAATCATCGCACCTAAATCAAGAGCAAAAATTTCACTATTTTTTAAAATATCAGGAACTTCATCATTGGCTATCTTTAGAGCTAAGCCCTCAGCGATGGCTGTTTTACCAACACCTGGTTCACCAACAAGCAGTGGATTGTTTTTCTTTCGTCTACAAAGCGTCTGCATCACTCTATCAATCTCACTGCTTCGTCCCACGACAGGGTCAATCTTACCTGTTCTGGAAAGTGCCACAAGTTCTACCGTATAAGCAGTCAAGTTTGGATGTTCATCCTCCTCAGCTTCAACAGGCTCTTGCATGGTACTATGAGATATGGCTTCTAAAATATCCACCCGACTAATACCCTCATTTTGCATTACCACATAAGCATAACTCTTATCTTGGGTAAAAATTGAGGCTATCATATCACCTATTCTGGCTTCTGATTTTCCTGCACTGTTAATATGTGTCATCATATCATTCATAACATGAGAGAGTGTCACCGTCTCATATGGTTCATTTTCGGTCTCATCTTCTTTAAATTCAACTACAGGAGTATTGGCTTGAAGATAGGCTTCAACTAATTCACGCATATAAGCCACATTACCACCTACCATTGAGAGTATCTCTGCACCCTCTTTGCTTTTTAGCATAGATAAAAAGATATGTTCTAAGGTGAGATATTCGTGTCGGTTCTCTTTAGCATACCGAACTGAGTCTCTAAATACATTATTAAGTTCTATACTTATCATTTTCTATCCTTTAAAAATTACTGTTTTTCACTCTTCTTCAAGCGTTGCAAGAAGGGGAAAGCCACTTTTCTGAGCCAACTCTTTCACTTGATAAACTTTCGTTTGGGCAATCTCATAAGTGTATATACCACAAACAGCCCGTCCATGTTTATGAACATTGAGCATAATCTGTTCCGATTCAATTATATTCTTATGAAAAATACGTATCAAAATCTCTACTACAAAATCCATTGTAGTATAGTCATCATTATGTAGCAGAACCTTATACTTTGTTGGTTCTACTAAAGCTAATGATGACTCTATCTCTTCTTCTATTCTTGGCAATAATCTATCCTTGTTACGATAATCTTTTAAAGTTAACATAAAAAGTATATCTTATTTTATGTTACAATCTTAATAAAAAATAAGGGTTTAATTGTGAAATTACTTTTTGTTACAGCAACCAATACCGATATAGGAAAAACCTACACGACTTTAAAACTGATTGAACTATTTGCCAACCAAGGTATCAAAATCGGTGTATGTAAACCCATAGAGACAGGTGTTAACAACACCCCTTTAGATGCTTCCCAACTTCTTCAAAAGGTACAACAATACAATGCTAATTTCAAACCATTAACACCCAAAGATATAACAGCTTTTACCTTTAAACTTCCTGCCGCACCCTTCTGTGCAGATGTAAATCATACTATTAAGATAGAGAAAATAAAAGAGAAAATAAAAGAGTTAGAGGGACTTTGTGACCTACTCATTGTCGAAGGAGCTGGGGGATTGATGGTTCCTATAACCCATAACTACATGATGATAGACTTGGCTAAAGAGTTGGAGGCTAAGACACTTTTAGTAACACCTTCAAAACTTGGATGTATCAATGATACGCTACTTAGCATCGAAGCGTTAAAAAACAGAAAAATACCTTTTGAATGGTGTGTCAATCTCTTTGAAGATAGAGAGGAGTTTGCAGAAGTTACACAACCATTTTATGATAAACGCTCTCCTGAGTGGTGGTCTGTTCAAGATGGACTAGAAGAGTTTGTTCAAAATTTCATAACTACAGAGAGCTAACCTAGTAATGAGACAGTTGTTTTTAAAACAAAATAGACTAAAGACTTTTTTACTGTTACTCTCACCTGTTTTTATCTGGTCACTTATGGAACCTAGGCATCTAGGTGCGTGGTTTGCTGAGATTTTACCTCTGTTTATTGGGCTTTTTATTATGATAAAGACTTATAAAACTTTTCCACTAACCACCTTTAGCTACCTTAGCATCTTTATCGGTGCAGTACTAATGTTAGTAGGGTCTCACTACAGTTACTCTTACGTTCCCTTCTGTGAATGGGTTCAAAATAGTTTAGGGTTTGAACGTAACAACTATGACAAGATTGTCCATTTTGTTCAAGGCTTTATTATGGCTACATTAATGAGAGAACTTATCGTTCGAAAAAACATCATCTCATCAAACAACTGGATAAACTTTTTTGCACTAAGTTATGCCATAGCCTTGGCTGCTGTTTGGGAGATAGTTGAGTGGTTTTATGTCATCATCATTGTCTATTTTGGCGTAAAAGAGCCAGAGTCTGGTTTTTTAGGTACACAAAATTACTATTGGGATGCACAAGCTGATATGTTTTTAGCTTCTATAGGAGCCATAATTGCTCTGATAGTTTTTGAAAAATATCACAAAGCACAAATCAAACAGTTAATTAGTTCTGTGTAACCCATCTATCTCTATGAGACTTGGACTGTTAAAGAGTAGGTCTGGGGTGGGTACTCCTTGGACAACTCTTTTATCGGCACACTCTGTTTCTCTAGGAGGATTATCAATAATTTGATACTCCAGCTCACTCAGTATCTTACGAAATGAAACCGTCTCGTGTGAGACAAAATTATACTTTGCTGGAAGTATGGCATTGGCTAGAT
>JAHZJZ010000241.1 GCA_022600655.1 Campylobacterota bacterium
GAAGGGTATTGATATTCATCAATTCAATGGCAAACTCCAACTCTCCATCAGCATACTTAAAACTTTTACCTACCTGTATATCTAAGTCAATACTGCTTGGCATACGCTTACTATAAGGTTCACCATAGAGAGGTCGTTTATAATCTTCACCCTCATAGCCAAACTCTTCTGTTCCTACAATAGGTGTATAGGGTCTTCCACTGTTATATTTAAACAACGATGAGAGTCGCCACTCATTATCAAATCGGTAAGTGGTATTAAACTGCAACGTATGAGGGATATCTCCTTCAAAACGGTACTGTTTACTATTATCAGTATTGAGCTGTCGTTTGGCGTTCACATAAGTATAGGCGACTATCATATCAAACTTATCTATCTTTTTCTGATAGGTGACATCTACCCCATACGCTTCACCTTCACCCACTGCCTCATACTTAGTTCGCTCATCACTAATGGCTAGATTTTCAAATGTTTTATAGTAAGGTTCAACGGTCAATGAGCTTTTATCTTCAAAGCTCTTAGTAATATTTGCCGTATAATGATTTGAAAACTCTGTGGTATCTATTTTAGGATTTCCAAATCCCTCTATCACATAAGTTGTCTCTGGAAACTGCGAATATCTTCCTATGGCTACAGAGGCTGTTAAACTATCATCAAAGTCATGCACAAAAGCAAAACGTGGGTCAACCCCTCCACCAAACTCTTGAAAATCAGTCTCCCATGCTCTGGCTCCAAATCTAAAGTGATTATCTTCACTAATATCCCAAGTATCCTGTACAAAGAGTGCATAGGACTTGGCTCTAAAGGTTTTGCTTAGGTCTACCACTTCTTGGTCAGTGATAAGTGGTTCAAAGTCATCTGATGAGGGAGGATTGGTTATATGCGCTTTAAGTGGAGCTTTCATTTCACTAACTTCAAATCCTATTAATGGTTTATGATTTTCAATATCAAAGATAGTTTCATGGTAAAGAGTATTAGCAGTAGAGCTGGTATCGACAAAAAAATCAGCATCAAAAAGGTGTAGCTCTTGAGTTGTCTTTAAATGAGAAAGCAGTGTCATGGAGTTAAAGCTATCTCCAAAGTAATTCCATCTAACACCCAAGGTAGTAAAACCCATTGTACTGTTAATCTTACCATTGGCTACAGGGTCTCTGGTCTTATTCATCGTGGTGTTTAGCTTCATACTATCTTCTGCGGTTATCGCTTCAAGTGAAAAGGCATGGTTACCTACATTATGAGAAAGTATCATCTGAGCATCATAAAACTGTGGAAAGAGTGTAAAGGTGGTCTCTTTACTCTTATCATCCTCATCTTGCTCTAAACTGTCCATCACTTTGGTAGCAATAAGGTCAAAGTAGCTTCGTCTTCCTCCAATAAAGAGAGCCGTATCTTCTCCTAATTTCATATCGTAAGCAAAGTCAGCATCATACATACCTAAATGAACACGTCCCTTATTACTTCCTGTAGGATACTTTGGCATTACATCGACTACTGCACCCATCGCATCATATGTGGTATCAAACCCACCTAAATAGGCATCTATCTGCCCTGTCGCTTCAGGAGCAATCACAGAATGAAGTCCACCTAAGTGAAATATGTAACCTAACGGTAGATGGTTAATACTATAAGTAGTCTCTCTAGGTTTGGAACCATGAATGTATATCTCACTGGCATCATCATTATTGGTACTCACCACACCAGCAAAAGATTTTAAAGCTTTAATAGGGTCACCATTGGTTCCAGGGATACTTAACGCCTGTTTGGTTGTTATCTGTTTTTGCATCGGAGCATCGGGGAGGAAGCTCTCTTTTTGAATCGGTACTTCACTCTCCTCTTCATAAGTAGCAGTTACCTCAATATCTTGAAGCTGAGTCTGAGCAAAAATAAGATTGGTAGCGATTAGTGATAGCAGTATACTTTTCATAGCAATAAACCCTTATTTAGAATTTTGAATGTTTAATTATAATGTAAAAAAATGAAGAGGAAATGAGATAAATAATTTTTAGTGAAATGAGAATATTTTTAAAGGAAATCTTTTCCCTTTATTTTTGATAAGAACCATCTGGTAAAATGGTTGGAAAGCTATATTCAGGATTGGTTAACAGGTTATACACAGAGGTATCTACCGTTTGGACTAAATTTTTAGTATACAAGTCCCACTCCTCTTGAATCTCATCAAATCTATTGGTATTAGCTCCTAAGATGGAAGTCATCGACCAGTAGATATACTCTGTTGCCATACAGTTGTAGTCACAAGTTGTATCATAATAAGTATACCAAGCCTCTTGGGGATACTCCTCAGGAACTGTCATAAATTGACCACCTCTAGCAGTATCCATAGCATCAGTAAGAGTGCTTCCTTGATGTTCTCCAAAAACATTAGGATAGGTTTCTGCATAGCCTGTGCGTGTGACCAAGTGCCAAACTTCTTCAATGGTAGTATCAAACGCTCCTCTATGTCCGTTGGTATGCCAAATTGGTCTGGTCTCATCATTACCCAAGTCTTGACCACCATCAAAGTATTCAGGTTCAATACTATCTAAATCTGATAGCTCTTTCCACATTACCATAAAAGCATTATTATGGTGCATAGACGCTACTACTTTTGGATTGTCAACCGTTCCATCTTCATCATTATCAAGATACTGGGCAAGAACATTTGCAGCGTGTGTCAACTTTATATCTTCGACACGAGGTGATGCGTAAAGAGGAATACCAAAGACTTCTATTTTACGATTAAATGCATGAAAACCATCATCTTGATGATATATAATTGTAAAACTTTGCTCTACATTATCATCTATCGGAGTTGAGGAGTTATCTGCAGTCGTCTCAGATTCCACTATCTCTTCATAGAACTCTTCTTCATCACTAGGAGTTGAATTATCACCACAACCTGTTAAAGTGATTAATAGTATGAGTATAATAGAATAAAGCTTGAACGGCATAAAAAACTCCTGAAGTGATTTTATTAATTATACAGCTGTAGACTTAATTTAATAATCATTAAAATAATATTAAAAATAATACACAATTAATTCACATAAGGTGAATAGAATGGTCAGATAATTTATTACGAGGAGTTTAGAATGAAAATAGGTGTAGGGATTTTAGCTATAGGTATAGCGTTAATGATGATTGGTTGTGGTGATGAGACAGAGAAGAGTGTTCAAAAGAGTCAACCAATTGAAAAGGCTCAACCAACCGTAGAGAAAACGGTAACTCAACCAACTGTAGAAGCAGTTGTGACACAACCGAGTTATGATGGGACATATGAGCTTATCTCAAAATATCCTGATGGTGGAACAGAGCTTATGGTAAGAAAAAATACAAAATCTACCGATGAGACCTATTATGATATTCAGATAGTAGCAAGTATGGGTACTCAATCTGGAGGTATTGATGAAGAGGGGTTACCATTTGAAACAAATAAAATATACTCTGTAACAAGTGAGTGTTCATATGAGATTGTTTTTTCAGATACTGGTGCAAAATTTGAGGCATATGAGGGAGACTGCAGCCATTTGGCAAATGGACTTCCTGTAGAGGGAGAGTACAAGAAGATAAGCAATGATGTAGAGTGGTAGTGAAATACTTTATCTTTGTTAAAAAAAGTATCTATAGGGTTATTAATAACTCTATTTATTTCTAGTTGCTCTTCACCAAGTAGATATATTGATACAACACTTGCTGGAGCTGGAGCACTTTTAGAGATTACATCCGAACTGGTGTTAAACCCAGTTGGTGAAGTT
The DNA here is from genome assembly GCA_022600655.1 of Campylobacterota bacterium. Classification (GTDB taxonomy): domain Bacteria; phylum Campylobacterota; class Campylobacteria; order Campylobacterales; family Sulfurovaceae; genus UBA1140. Next base: position 3,753 of record JAHZJZ010000241.1, read on the forward strand.
ATTAAAATCGTATGTTTTTATCTCCAAAAATAATCAACTTACTACTAGCGATTCGCTCATTAAGAATCAGCTTTGGGACATCGGGTATGGAGCATGTAGATAGAGTACATTTTGGGCACCATGCCCCCAAATAATCAAATCAATCACATAATCATGTTGAGAAAAATAGATTAAAGTATCCAACAGTTTCTCTCGTGTACACTTTTTATCACTGAGAATTTTTACTTTATCATAGGTATTCATTCCCTGAATGCGTGTTATGCCATCTGGGAGCCAGTTAAACATTAATGAAGAACCAACTCCAAAAAAGTTTCAGTCTTCAATGAAGCACCACCGACCAATACACCATCAACATTATCAATGGCTGCAATCTCTGCAATATTGGCTCCTTTGACACTTCCCCCATAGAGTAGAGGTTTATCTACAACTTTTTTAAGTGCATTATGTGTCTCTACTATCTCTTCAACGGTTGCACTTCGTCCTGTACCAATTGCCCAGATAGGTTCATAAGCGATAACAAAGTTCTCATAAGTGGTATCAATACCCTCAAATTGAGAGACAAGATGCTCCATTACCGCTTCAATACCCTGCTCTCTTACTTCAAGTGATTCACCAATACAGTAGATAATCTCAAAGCCCTGCTCTTTAAAAAATGCAAACTTCTTAGCCACCTCACCTTGAGACTCACCAATGGTATCTCGTCGTTCACTGTGACCTATAAGTATCGTCTTAATACCAAACTCACTTAACTGCTCAACCCCAACTTCACCTGTAAATGCACCTTTCTCTACAGGGTAAGCATTTTGAGCACCTACTGTAAAGTCTCCCTCAAAACTATCCAGTGCGGTTAAAGGTGGAAAAATATAAACTTTATCTTCAGATTTTTTTTGATGGAGTTGTGTTTGTAGCTCTTCTATATAGTTTTTTGTAGATTTTCGTGTGTGATTTGTTTTAAAATTTGCTGCGTATATCATATTTACCTTTATACTTTGTGAAATTATTTTTAAATATCTTTCGTGGGCAGGAATGCCCACGCTACATATAATTATGATTTAAGTGCTTCAATACCAGGAAGAGATTTACCCTCGATAAGGTTCAGACTCGCACCACCACCTGTACTAACAAAGGTCATCTCATCAACATCACCAGCTTTTTGAGCCACATCTGCTGTATCACCTCCACCTACGATGGTTGTTGCATGGGTATCAGCAATGTCGTGAGACATCTTTAGACTTCCTTTTGAGAACTTGTCCCACTCATAAACACCCATCGGTCCATTCCAGATAATGGTCTGTGCATCATGTATTACTTGACGGAAAAGTCTTGAACTTGCAGGTCCAATATCTAGCCCCATCCAACCTTCAGGAATCTCTTGAGACGGTAGATATTTTGCTACACCATGTTCTGAAAATTCAGGGGTTACCACCACATCTACAGGTAAGTAAAACTTCACCCCTTTTTTTCTAGCTTTTGCCATAACGGTTCGTGCTTCGTGAATTAAATCCTCTTCTACCAAAGAGTTACCAATCTCATACCCTTGAGCTTTAAGGAAGGTAAACGCCATCCCTCCACCAATAATAATTTTATCTACCTTATCAAGTAGTTGTCTTAACGCTTCAAGTTTACCTGAAACTTTAGAACCACCAACCACCGCGACAAATGGTCTCATAGGTTTTTCAAGTGTTTTATGGAAAAAGTTTACCTCTTTAGCAAGAAGAAATCCTGCTGCACGGTGATCTGCATCAAAAAGTCTAGCCATCGCATCTATAGAGGCATGAGCTCTATGACATGCACCAAAAGCATCATTGATGTAAACATCAACCATACTTGCTAACTCTTTAGCAAATGTTTCATCATTTTTAGTCTCACCAGCTTCATAACGTAAATTCTCTAAGACTAAAACCTCTCCAGCCTCTAATGCAGCGGCTTTGGCTTTTGTATCTTCTCCTACTACATTATTGGCTAAGGTAATATTTGAAGCAATTTTAAGCAATGTTTTCAGTCTTGTAACGACTGTTTTAAGTGAGTACTTCTCTTCATACACTCCTGGTTCTGGTCGCTCATAATGAGAAGCTAAAACCACTTTACAATCACGGTCTAAACAGTAACGAATGGTTGGTAGAACACCACGGATTCTTCTATCATCAGTAATGTTACCATCTTCATCTTTTGGAACGTTGAAATCACACCTTATAAATATGGTTTTACCATCTATCTCTAAATCTTTAATCGTTTTCAAACTATGCTCCTTTACTAATGTGTACAGCCATATCGACCAATCTTACAGAGTACCCCCACTCGTTGTCATACCATGAGAGTACTTTAACCATATTTCCACCAATCACTTGAATGGTATCCATAGCTACTACTGTACTCTGCTCTTCACCAACAAAGTCTTGAGAGACTCGGTACTCTTCATCTACTCCTAAAATACCTCTGTGTGAACCTTCACTTGCTGTCTTAAAGGCAGCTTGTACCTCTTCAAGTGTTACCTCTTTACCAAGATTAACTGTTAAATCTACCATAGAGACATCAGGGGTTGGAACACGAATCGCTTGACCGTTAAGTTTACCTGTTAGTTGTGGTAACACTTTTGAGATAGCCTTAGCCGCACCTGTTGTTGTTGGTACCAAGTTAACAGCACCAGAACGCCCTTTTCTTGGGTCTTTTTTATGTTTTCCATCTAAAATAGGTTGAGACGCTGTATAAGAGTGAATGGTGGTCATAAGTCCAGACTCAATCCCAAAAGCGTCATCTAGTACTTTAGCTACAGGAGCCAAACCATTGGTGGTACATGAAGCATTTGAGACTACAGCTTGACCTGCATACTCATCTTCATTGGCACCGATAACAAAGGTTGCTGTATCATCTTTTGCAGGAGCAGAGAAGAGAACCTTCTTCACACCGTTGTCAAGATAAGCTTGAACTGACTCTTGTGTTAAAAATGCACCTGTACACTCTAAAACCACTTCAGCACCAGCCTCAGCAAAACCTATCTTAGCAGGGTCACGCTCAGCAAAAAGTTTGGCTTTGGTCTCACCGATATTAACAAAACCATCTGCAACACTCACATCCATTCGTTTACCATGAACAGAGTCATACTTCAACCCATACTCAATCATCGACTCAGCACCCGTTGCATTAACGGCAACCAACTCAATATCATCTCTATCAGCAATGATACGAGCCACACATCTTCCAATTCGTCCTAAACCATTTATTGCAACTTTTACAGCCATTCATTCATCCCTTTAGTTTAATATGATAATATAGCAAATATATTACATAAATAGAGGTTACTCTTTGTTTAAAGACAAACAAGAAACCATTGCACTCTTTGGTGGGAGTTTCGACCCTCCACACATTGGGCATTTTACTGTTGTTAATGGTGCAATAAAAATGTTAAATGTTGATAAAGTAATTATAGTACCAGCTTTTTTAAATCCCTTTAAAACAAGCTCATTAGCAACCCCTGAAAAACGACTAAATTGGACCAAAGAGATTTTTAAAAATCTTCCTAAAGTCAAGGTTGATGACTATGAGATAAAACAGGGTAAAGCAACCCCAACAGCTAAAACTGTGGAACACTTTCAAAAAGAGTACCATGTTAAATATCTTATCATTGGAGCTGATAACCTAGCCTCTTTGAATAAGTGGTATAACTTTGAGTGGTTAAACAGACAAATTACATGGGTGATTGCTACCAGAGCTGGACATGAGTATGATACTTCCATACTAAGAAGTTTTGAATTTTTAGATATTGAGGTTGATATAAGTTCAACACAGATACGCCAAGAACAATCTTTAGAAGAGATAGAGAACCATATTAAAATACTAAGTAATAAAAAAGGACAAACAACTTAATGAACATAGATGAAAGAATCGACCGAATTGTCAATGAACTAGATGAGAAAAAAGCCGATGAGATAGAAGTTTTTAATCTTGATAATGTTGACTATATCGCTAAACGTGTAGTACTTGCTAACGCCTTAGGAGGAAAACACTCCTCATCATTAGCCCAACACTTAAAAGATAAACTCAAACCCCTAGGTGAAGAGTTTTTACATATAGACGAAAGTGACGATTGGGTAGTAATTGACATGGGAGACATTCTCATTCATATTATGAGTACAACCTACAGAGAAATATACTCTTTAGAAGAGTTTTTGACTGAGCTTAGTCAAAAACAAACCCAAGAACTCTAAAGCCTAACAATCCCCAAGTAAAGCCCCTTTACTTGGTTCTTTATTGTTCACTTTTACTCTAGCAGAGTCGATGTCAAAATAGTGAAACTATTATAACCCTTTCATAAGTTTTAAACTCCTCTCATCCTCTTCACCATCAAAATATTTCTCCAAAATATCTCTAAACACTCTATTATCAGATACTCTACCAAAAAGCGTCATAGAAGATTTCAATTTCAAATCATCAGGATAGCCCAAGATACGACCAATAGACCTATTTTCAATATCCAAAAGCAGTTGAACACACTCTAGCAGTCGCTCACCCAAAAGAGGATGAGCTAAATAGGCTTTTGCTTCTGCTGTACTTTTTATCGCATAAAACTCTGCTCGTTTACTATACCCAAGTCCATCAAACTGTGGAAATATATACCACATCCAGTGTGAATATTTATAACCAGCTTTTAACTCTTCGATTACTGTCTTATAGATTGACTCTTGTGCTGTGATGAAACGGTTTAGGTCGTATGATTGGGACATGTTTTTTCCTTTTTTACCCATTGTAACATTTCTCTTTTGAACTATCTAAAGAACAAAAAGTTTTAAAGTTTTTTTGACTATTTTCTGCATCTTAAACCTTAAATTAATATTAACTATTGTCACAAGTGTCACGAAATATTATAACTTTTTAGATGTTAAGGTCATGTTAATGGTTTGAGTGCGTTATTCTCTCGTGGGCAGGAATGCCCACGCTACCTCAACCCCTCCACATCCCATCTAACAGTATCTCTAATTGTATTATACAAGGGTGTTGTGCCTCACAACACCGTCTAATAAAGGTTTGTTTTTCTTGCATTTTTCTATTCCCTTTTTGTTGGGGTTTGGTTGTGACGGTGTTTTCGGGGGAAACACCCTACGCGATTTGTTGTTTCCTTATGAATTTAAACCGAGATTTTATGTGTGACGTGGTCAACACCTACAAAACCTTTTTATAAATATAGTCATAAATGTATTGAGCCAATTCATAAAACTCTTCGGCATCTTCCAAGGTAGGTTTTCCATAAGGCATAAGCCCAAAATTCCCAGGATAGCGAGAGTCTATATACAAATCATCAAAAGCAGATAACAACTCCTCATTGACAAATATATCTATAGACTCACTTACCAAACCATAGAATTTAAGTGTTGAGTGCTGTTTGGGTACTTCTCTATTGTTATGTTCAAGCAGTGCCTTAAAAGATTTTTCTACACACTGTTGAGCATGAAAAGCCACAATGTGCGTAAGATATTCATCCTTGATGATATAGTTGATATTCTTTAAGTCACTGTATGCTGACTCTAACCATCCATCTACAATAGAACTCATAGAAGCACTCTCCCCTTCTCCAAAATCTCTTTGGAAAATGAACTCTGTAACTCTACAAACTTTTCGTGCATCTTTTTTGTGTGTACCAACAAATCTATAGCATATTCTTTCCGTATATCCAAAATTTTTTGTGATACTTTCCAAACTAAAGCTCTTTTTTCCTTATAACTTTGAGGGATATACTCATCATTGGTAACAATATAGAGGTCAATATCACTGTTTTTATGAGGTGTACCATAAGCATAACTACCAAACAGAATAACCTTATCTAGCTGTAAAGGTTTTAGGGCATTGAGTATTTCGTTTTGTATGTTTTCTATATTTACCATAAGTTATCTCCTTTTGAATTAATTATAACATATCTGTTTTTTATTTCATGTAGGGTGTTGTGCCTCACAACACCGTCTAATGGGGATTTGGATTTTTTTTGCATTTTTCTATTCCCTTTTTGGTTGGGGTCTGGTTTTGACGGTGTTTTCGGGGAAATACCCTACATGAGTTCAATATCTAAAAATCTAAAATCTTTTTTATTGTGCGTCCACAAGGGTAAATCGTATATCATACAAGTAGCGGCAATAATTGAATCATAAATACCCATACCGTGAGAGAGTCCATATTGATTTATGAGCTGAACGGATAAGTTCATAATATCTTGGTCAATTTCTAAGAGTTGACATTTTGCCAAAGTTTTATTGAGCTTTTTTAACTCTTTTTTATTTAAAGCTCCTGCCAAAAACTCTAGCTGAATAATAGAATTAATGTAATAATCTTTAAATGCACTATCATCTATAACTATTTTCTCTTTTGAATGGTCTATCAAAATACAAGTATCAACAACAATCATTATCTGTTTCTTTGTCGTCTTAAATCATGAATATATTTCCCACTATCTTCAACATGTGCATAAGGTTTTACATCACTCAAATCTTCATTCTCTTCATCTGTGTATTCAATTTTTCTACTATGTTTTCTTGGGTCTTTTTTTTTAAAAACTAATACATCTTTCTTTTGAAATGAATCTATAAATTGACTCAATACATCGAGCGTTATCTCTTTTTGTTCTTTTATAAACTGCTTTAGTTGCTCTTCTATATCAGGATTATCTATCTTTAATGTAATGGTCATGATTTCTCCTTTGAATTTTTATTATTATACCACATCTTCATCACACTCA
>JAHZJZ010000242.1 GCA_022600655.1 Campylobacterota bacterium
CATAAGTTACTCTTTTGAAGTCAAATGATTTTATATCTCCATTAAAAAGCATGTCAATAATATTGAGAGAACAACCATTTAGCTCAAAGTAAGAGAGTGGAAAGAGTGAAACAGAGACCATTCTCCCTGCTAAGGACTCTTTGATAGCCGACATCTTAAATAGGTCAGCACTTCCTGTAAGAAGAAACATACCTGATTTATTCTTCTCATCTACCGAGATTTTCAAAGCACTAATTAACTCTGGAACCATCTGAATCTCATCTATTACAGAGGAATTTTTAGAGAGTTGTTCAATAAAAGGGATAGGATTATTTTCTGCTGTTAATCTAGTCGCTTCATTATCAAGAGTGTAGTAGTCCATACCCAGCTCTTTGGCTACCTCTTTGGAGAGTGTAGTTTTACCACTCTGTCTAGGTCCACTAATAGTAATAATCCTAAAGTCTGCTAAAAGTTCATATACCATAGGTGTGATATTTCGTTTAATATACATGACTATCCTTATAAAAAAATAGTATCATATTATGAGTTAACATGAACTAAATTATGAGTTAACACAGACTAGATTATGACTTTATCACTATCTTAAGCATCCCTCTAACGAAGCTCAAGCCTCTCACTCAACTCATTAAGCCCCAAGTCAACTTTGACTTGTGGTAAAAATGATGGATCTTCTTCTAGTTTAATATCAATAAAATCTACATTTTTTCTGTCAATATGTTTTCGTATCATCGCTTTGACTTGATAGAGTGATGAGATTTTATCAACCAAAATACCTTGTACTTCAGGAACATTGGCGATAAATATTTTACCCTCTGCAAAAGGTTTTACCTCTTCAGCTTTTAACCCACGATTCTCTGCCACAGCATTAATGAAATTATCATAGGTTGGTTTGAGTAGGTTTTTAATCATATACTCTCTGTTCTCTTCATCTATTTTAGCCAACATAGAGATTGGTTTTTTAAACTTTCCTGCTGCTAGGTAATCCTCTTCTACACCTACTTTTTTAGCCAACTCACCAAAGTTATAGTGAGGCATAATCACCCCAATAGAACCTACAATAGCATTCTTGTTAGCAATCAACGGCTTAACAGCTGACGCGATATAGTACCCACCACTTGCAGCGATAGAGTCTACGTACATCGTGACATTTATATCTTTTTGATACGCTTTTAGATACTCAGACAACTCTTCACTAGCCGTTGGTGAACCACCAGGAGAACCCATAATAAAGAGTACAGACTTATACCCTTTATCCTCTTTTACCTCATCTAACTTCTCCATAACGGTTGTCGTAAACTCTTCGGTTACAGGTTTGTTATAACGAATCACGGCTACTTTATTGGTTGAGGTACTCACCTCACCAAAGAGTCCCATTTTACTAAAGTACATCGCTATAAATACAATCTCTGCAATTAATATTATTCCAATAATCCAAGCTTTTAAACTACTAATAAATATCTGTTTTTTAAGTGCTTTGATTTCATAATCTTTTACATCTGCCAATAAAAATCCTTTTTATCTAACCTTAATCTAATCTAAATCTATATAAAATGAGAATTATATAGTGTTCTTGATTAAAAAAGGGGTTAAATTTGCACAATATCTCTATCTTCGGTACAAGCTCTGATGCGGGGAAATCGACCATTACTTTTGTTATTGCAAAAATAATCCAAGAGTTAGGTTACAGCGTTAGCCCTTTTAAAGCTCAAAATGTCTCTAACAATGCTGTTGCCTGTGAAGATGGATCTGAAATAGCCGTGGCTCAACACTTTCAAGCTGAAGTATTGGAGCTAAGCCCCTCATATCATCTCAACCCTATTCTCTTAAAATCAGGACGAAACAACAGTGCTTCCCTCATTGTCAATGGGGAAGTAGTAGAAGATAAAGAGGTAAGAGCCTACTACCATGACCTTGATAGCCTAAAACCTGCTGTTAACCAAGCATTTAATTATTTAAATCGGTTCTATGATTGTGTTGTTGCTGAAGGTGCAGGAAGCCCTGTAGAGCTTAACCTTATGGATAAAGATCTCTCTAATATCTACATTGCCACTGAGTTTAATACCAAAATAATTTTAGTAGCAGACATTGAAAAAGGGGGTGTCTTTGCTTCCATTTGGGGTGTTTATAATCTTCTACCTAAAGCGTTACAAGAGAATGTTATAGGGGTAATTGTCAATAAATTTAGAGGAGACCTCTCTCTTTTTGATGAAGGTATTGAGATTATTGAAAAACAATTCAATATACCAGTACTAGGCGTTCTTCCCTATATACCTTTCAACTTAGGCTTCGAGGACTCACAAAGTCTAATGAACTATCAACAAAGAAGCAGTCACCATGCTAAACGTATAGGTGTCATCGCCTACCCAACCATGAGTAACTACAATGACTTTGAGCCATTAATTGCTGATGAAAGTGTATCATTAGAGTTTATACAGAGCAGTGTTGCATTAGAAAATTTTAACCAAATTATCTTACCTGGTTCCAAACTGGTTATGAAAGATTTAGCGTGGTTAAAAGAGATTGGTCTATTTGAACAACTACAGAGGACTCAAACACCTATACTCGGTATATGTGGTGGTTTTCAGATGATGTTTGAGTCTATTGTAGATGACAAAGCCATAGAGAGTGATGAACCCATGAGAGTGAAAGGTTTAGGATTTATTGACGACAAGATAACCTTTCAAACAGAAAAAATTGTTAGAAGAGGGAGTTACATACTTTTTGGAAAACGAATTAATGGATTTGAAATCCACCATGGCGTAAGTAGAAAATATCCTCTCTACTACCAAGAAGAGAACATACAAGGTACATTTGTCCATGGACTTTTTAATGATGAAAGGTTTGAAGTGTATAAAAAAGAGCGTATTGAAAGTTTTGTTAAGACCATGAAAAGTAAGTTAGATGTAGAGACAATAATGAACGCTATCTTGGAAAAATAGATAATGAAAAATCTCTACTTAGGCTTAAAATTTGCCTTTTCATACTTTTCTATATTGCCCATAACTTTTAAAGACAGCGATGATTTATCTAAAAAAGAAGTTTTGGCTTCCATGCTTCTGTTTCTTCCATTTGTCGGACTTATTTTAGGACTAGGAACAGTTGTTCTTTTTGCTCTTCTAACCCATTTAGAGTGGTATGGAGCTATTATCTCGGCTGTGGTATATATGATGCTCTACGGATTTATACATACCGAAGCTGTTATGGACGTAGCCGATGCTATCTACGCTTCACACTCAGGAAAAGATGCTTATGAAATCATAAAAGAACCTACTGTTGGAGCTATGGGAGTTCTGTATGCCATAGGCTTTGTACTTTTAAAAGTTTCTAGTATTGTTTATCTATTGATGCATGGGTTATTAGTAGAGTTTATAGCTGTTTTAATCATTAGTCGTTTGTCACTTTTACTCTTATTTAAAGTACATACTTTTAAATCCTCTTTTGCAACACAACTCAAAGAGTCATTGAGTAATAAATATTTAATAAGCTCAATCACTCTTTTTACAATTATAGGTTCACTACTCACACCTTACTTTATAGTACTACTCATACAAGGACTCTTTTTTTCAATTTTAATTTCAATGATTATTAAATCTAAAATAGGGTTTGTAAATGGGGATGTTTTAGGGGCTACATTGGAGGGTGTTGAGGTTTTGTTGTTTTTTTGTGTGGCTGTTTTTATGGTATAATCGTATTAAAAACTAGGTTGTAGAGAAGATGGAAAGATTAGTTGTAAAAAATTTTGGCCCACTTAAAGACATTGATATTGAACTGAATA
>JAHZJZ010000243.1 GCA_022600655.1 Campylobacterota bacterium
CAAATTTAACCATTATACTTTTTTCCTATTTAATAAAAAGGTATATATATTATGAAATTATTTTTTATCTGGACAATATTGGGAGCCATAGCATTTTCAGATATTAATGTTATGACTTCTAAACAAAACAGACTTATCTCTGTCTCTAAAGAGGAGTTGGCAAACCTCTACTTAGGGAAAATAGATACTATCAAGGGTATTAAAGCTATACCTGTTGATAACAAAGAGAACTATAGAGAGTTTTACCAAAAAGTGTTAAAGAAAACACCTGAACAACTTCGTGCATATTGGATGAGGGAGATACATGAAGGAAAGAGAGTTCCCCCTAAAAAAATGTCTAGCTCTGAAATCAAACAGGCTATGAGTCGTAACACTAATATCATTGCTTATGCATCAGAGAGTTCAAATGCTAAGGTTCTTTTGACCCTTAAATAAAATGGTGTTACCAATATAGGTAGTTAGGGTAAGATTAAATATTTTTAGATTATTTATAGCGTTTTTTGTTGAAAATTGGCTATAGTCCATCTTTATAATTTAAAGATGGGGGTTATATCTCTTTTTATGTTTAATTTTACCATTCTTTCAAAACTACGTATTATTTTTTTAGCCATACTCTCTTTTTTTATTATCTATTTGGTTGTGAGTTACTACTTTACTAAAAATAGTACCAGTGTCATTAAAAACATAGAGCTTACACAGTTTCCTACCGTTCCTCTACATCGTGAAAACTTATATCTTTTAGAGCAGATGGTAAATGACTTTAAATATGCAGGTTTTGATAAAGAGTTGACCTATATCGAAAGAATTAGAGGAACAAAACGTAAAATCCTAATGAATCTTTCAGAGTTGAAGCGTTATGGAAATCATCATAACTTAGAGCAACAGTCGGTACTCCTTGAATCCTATTTTGAACTGAGTTATGATTTTGCTCTAAAAATGATACATGAAGAGGAACTTACCCCCAGCATAGAGTCTGTAAAACAGATACGGAAGGTAAAAGAGAAAATAGTCTCATTTTATACTCAGGAGTATCGTCATGCTTCAGAAACATTTTTAGCATCGCTGAATAGAATTTCAGAAGATACTACAGATTTTTTTAATTTTACATGGATGTTCTCTCTATTTTCTCTGTTTCTTATTACACTTATTATTCTCTATATGTATGTGAGTATTAAACGTCGATTCGCTAAGGTAACTAACGCTTTAAATAATCTAAGGACAGAGCAACCAGACTTCTCTAAAACGATGAAAGTAGAACGATATGATGAGATAGGTGAGTTGGTTGATGGATTTAATCACTTACAGTCTAAACTTCAAAAAGATTATGACGAGATGATATCTTTGAAAGAGAGAGCTGAAGAGACAGCGAAACTAAAATCAGTCTTTTTAGCCAATATGTCTCATGAGATACGTACACCAATGAATGGAATTGTAGGAATGAGTTATTTAACGCTACAGACTAAACTTAGTAATAAACAACGTAACTATATTAAGAAGATTGATAATTCAGCTAAGATACTTTTAGGGATTATTAATGATATTTTAGATTTATCAAAAATAGAGTCGGGGAAATTGAGCTTAGACAAGGTGAATTTTAATCTCTATACAACCGTGAAACAGGCATTAGATTTGGTACGTTTTCGTGCCAAAGAGAAAGGGCTAAAGTTAGCTGTCCACTATGAAGAGGGTGTACCTAAAAAACTTTATGGTGATAGTTTAAGAGTCTCTCAGGTTTTAACCAACCTTTTAAATAATGCTGTCAAATTCACACAAAAAGGAGAGGTAAACCTCCATATTGCTCAAGTAGCAGAGAATCGATTTAGATTTGAAGTTCATGATACGGGTGTAGGACTTAGTGCTGAGGAGCAGAAGAAGCTTTTTAATGCTTTCGTTCAGGCTGATGGAAGTACCACAAGAAAGTATGGGGGAACAGGGCTAGGTTTAACTATCTCAAAACAGTTGGTTGAGTTAATGAATGGGAAGATATGGCTTGAGAGTACTTATGGGGTAGGGAGCTGTTTTATTTTTGAAATTGAACTAGAAAAGGTTTACGAAAAAACACTGACTACTCATAATGAAGCGAAAAGTCATATGATTCCCAATCATATGTTGCTAAAAAATATTGATGGCTTAGTTGGGAAACGGGTACTCTTAGCTGATGATAATATCATTAATCAAGAGATTATTTTGGGACTGTTGGAGGACTCTAAGATTAAACTCGATGTGGTTTGCAATGGTAAAGAGGCTGTCTCAATGGCTAAAAAGAATGAGTATGCTTTGATTTTAATGGACATTCAGATGCCTATTATGGATGGGCATGAAGCAGCAAAAATAATACGGCAAGAGAGTAGTGAAATACCAATTATTGCATTAACAGCAAATGCGATGAAAGAGGATATTCAAAAGAGTATGCATTCAGGGATGAATGACCACCTTAACAAACCTATTATTGTTGATAAACTCTATGAGGTACTTATAAAATATATTGTACAAGATGTCACTGTACTGCTAGAAGGAGAGGTACGTAGTGAACTCTTTGGGCAATTAAGAGAGGCGATTTCTAGTAAGAGACCTAAACGTTGTCAAGAGATGATTGAAGAGATAGAGCGTTATCGTCTATCTTCTGATGACTATGAACTCTTTTTGAAGATAAGTGAGTTGACTAGGAGTTATAGGTTTAAAGAGGCACAACTATTAGTTTAGAGGGTTAAATCTATACCCTTCCCCATAGACATTTAAAATAGCCTCTTTAGGAATTTTTTTACGTATCAGTTTAACCAAGGCTCTAATTTGGTTGGCATCATACTCTTTGTCAAAATCATGATGAGAGATATAGTCAAAGATTTCAAAAAAAGTAAAGACCCGATTTTTATCCGTAGAGAGTAGAGAGAGTAGCCTACGTTCATTTTTAGTGAGTTTAATTTCAGTTCCCTCTTTGAGAACTTTTTCTACCTTGGTATCCCATGTGACCTCTTTATCTAAGAGGAAGAGAGTCTCTTCACCACTATGCTCTTGATGAATCTCTTCGATGGCTCGGTTGAGTGCCTCTTTGAGAATCTCAGGCTCTATGGGTTTTAGGATATATTTAATAAGATAGAGTTCAATCGCCTCAAGAAGTTTATCTTGTTCTGCATAAGAGGTAGTGATAATGATTTTAACTTTTTTATCAATTTGGCGAATTTTTTTGGCTAGACTAAGACCATCTAGTTTTGGCATATTAATGTCAAGTAGAATAATGTCAGGTTTAGTTTCAAGGTAGCGTTCATACCCCTCTTCACCATCTTTTGCACAGTATAGGGTCGTTATAAACTCTTGTAAATAGTTTGAATATATGGTTTGGATATCTTGGTCATCTTCAATATATAGTAGTGTTAATGAATTCAAAACCTATCCTCGTTGTAATTAAAAGTGATATTATATAGAAAGTAATTAAAATAATTATTATAACTTATTTAAAAGTGTGTATAAAATAATCATATGTAACAGAGTGAAACTTTAAATTAAGATTTTTGATACAATATTTAATCTATTTCCCTTTTTTTCATTTTTGTTACCAATTTGGTTGTTACTATCTTTCCTAGAAAAAGAGTAATTAAGGATGAAAATATGAAAAGATTTACAAAATGGACAATGATAGTGTTACTTATGTTAACTACGGTACAAGCCTCAGAAGATTATGCCTTTACAGAAGAGTATAGACTTCTAAATGATATGAAACTTGCTAAAAAACAGTCAAGTCTAATTGTAGAGATGCGTCAATCATTAAGTGCTGATACCATAGATAGGGAAGGTTTTCAGTCAACTCAATCAAAGTTTAATAGTGTGATTTTAGGGTTAACCAATGGAGATGATAGTATGAACTTAAATGGAACAACCATCCCCTCTATTCGAGTTAAATTAGATGATGTTAACGGTGTTTGGAGAGAGAGTCAGAAAACTATAAATATGGCATTGAGTAATGGTATGTATAGAGAATCAGCAATTCAACAGTTAGAGATACTTGCCAATAAAATGAGTCAATCTATCTCTGAATATAATAAGTCATATGAACGATATAAGCAACGTTCAAAACTATCTTCAATTGTTGATACACATATGGGTAGTTCTATAGAACCAACACTGTTTGCATTTAATACCATTAAATAGTATAAGGAGCTTAGTATGAAATTTTATCGACCTATCCCTGTAAATGAAGAGCTTAAAGTAAGTTCAAAAGAGTTTATCGTAAGTAAAACAGATATGCATGGCAATATTCTCTATGCTAATGACTTTTTTTCTGATATAACAGGATATAGTCAAAGTGAAGTGATAGGAAAACCTCATAGCATTTTAAGACATCCTGATATGCCAAGTGCCGTTTTTTATCTGATGTGGCAACGTATTAGAAGTGGGCATAATATTACTGCCGTTGTTAAAAATCTAACTAAATCAGGGAAGTACTATTGGGTTACGACTGACTTTGAGATTCAAAAAGATATTGTCTCAAACAATACCAACTATATTGCGTTTAGACGAACAGCCCCTAAAAAAGCCATAGAGATCGTTACCCCTCTGTACGCGTCACTTTTAAAGATTGAAAAGGAACATGGACTTGAAGCCTCTTTGGTCTACTTACAAGGTTACCTTGATGAGCGACATACAACATTTGATGAGTTAATGGACTCTATTGTACGTCCTAAAGGGTTAATGGCAATTCTTTTTGCTCGAATGAAAAAGAGTTTTGGACATGCCGCTTAGGGATGTGTTTGCTTACACATCCAAAGAGCTTTGATTTAAAAATATACTTTTTGAGACCTTCTCTTCATGGGTATCAGCAACGTTTTCAAGTGACTGTGCCACTTCAGGGTTGTGTTGTAGTAGTGTCTGCATCGCTTCAATGTCAATACTAATAACTTTAATATCTGAAATTGCACAAACGGTCACAATACTAGGCTCTTTTCTAACCAGTGAGGAGAGTCCAAACATATCACCACGTTTAAGACGACCCTCATGAAGTAGATGTCCATTTTTGTTTTCAACATGTTCTCTTGCGACTCCCTCTAAAATGAGGTAAACTTTATCAGTTAAGAGACCCTTTTGAAGTAGACACTCTCCCACTCCAAAATCATCGATGGTACAATGTTTCGCGAGTTCAAGAAGCTCATGCTCAGCAACAGGGAGTGCTTTAGATGCTTTGATAAGGTCTTTAATCTCTTTAGGGGTTTGAGGCTGTTCAGCAGAGCTTACACCATCAAAATTATAAACCTCATGCGCACGTGTTGGGAAGGTAATGCCATAACGTCTGTTGGCGTACCAAACTTTACTAATAAAGTTATTATGAATCGTAGCAACCTCACCATAGTCATTGATAAAATAGCGTATCTCATAGTGGATAGAGAACTCATCATAAGAGATAAGTGCTACTTGTGGAGCAGGTTCTCTAAGGATGCCTTTGGTATCATAAGCAGCTTCAAGAAGCACCTGCTTCACTTTGTTAGGTGGGTCATCAAAAGAGATATCAAATCCTACTGACTCCCTATGTATACTTGAGGGTCTAGAGTAGTTTCTAAATTTCTCTTTTGCAATCACAGCATTGGGGATTACTATGGAGTCACCATTAAAGTCTACCAGTGTGACAGCTCTCCAGTCTATATTTTTTACCTGTCCATTAACATCTCCAACTTTAATCCAGTCACCTACAGTAAAGGGTTTGGAAGAGAGTAGAGCAATCCCTGAGAAGAGTCCACCTAACACATCTTGTAGAGCAAGTCCTAAAACAACAGAACCAACACCTAAAGCAGCAAGTAGCCTACCCAAATCAGCTCCCCAGACATTTGAGGCAATAATAGCTGCACCAAGTAGCACTAGAAAGGTTCTTGAAAAATCAACCAGTAGTTTGGGTATTCTGTCACGTACTTGAGAGGGGAGGGCTTCTGAAAATACGAGAGTGTTTACAAACTTGAGGGCTGAGTGAATAAGTACCAGCCAGAAAAAAGTAGCTGATATCTTTAACAGTAGTGAGTCGTCACCTAACTTCATGATTTTGCTCAAAATAAGATATATAGCAAGGTTGGGTAAGAGGATATTACGTATATTGTAGACAATCGGGATGAACTCTGACTCTTTTTTTTCTAAAAAGAGTAGTAGTTCACCTGCGATAATGATTGCCAATGGAAGTCCAAATACAATTAATGCTCCCCATGTTTTCCATTCAACAGGAAGGGTTGTTAGTAAATCACCCATCATTGACTCTTTGGTTTTGTTGGCATCATGGCGTAGGTCTCTTCACTACTAATATCACAACGTTTGTACTCATCTTGATTGGTAAGTTGACTGTAAACAACTTTACTCACCCTAAGTGTTCCTGGTAGTGCCTCATGAGAGATACGGTTTGCATCATTAACAGCCTCTCCCCAGATATCATAAACAAATTTATACTCTCCTACTATACCAGCCATAACCTCTCCACTGTCTATCCCTACAGAGAGTTCCAGTTGGGTGTTGTGTCTACTGTTAAAGTTCTCAACTACTTCAAACATTTTAATGGCAAACTCTGTAACTCTTCGTGCATAATCTAAACGAGGTTGAATCAATCCACTAGCAGCCATGTACGAGTCACCAATGGTGGTTATTTTTTCAACTCCAAATTTTTTAGCCTGTGTATCAAACTCATTAATTAGCTCATTAAGTAGCTCTATAGATTCTGAAGCTTCCATGCGTAAAGAGAGCTGGTCAAACCCTTTAAGTACTGAGAAGAGTACTGCAACATTGTTCACGGTCTCTGCAATATTTTTCTCTCCATTTTTAACACGTTCAGCAATGGTCTGAGGTAAAATATTTAAGAGTAGTTTATCATTCTCTTTAGATTTTTCTATAATCTTTTTCTCTTGTTCCTGAATGGTTTCAATCATGGTATCAATATTTTTAGAGAGTTCTCCAAACTCATCATCACGATGAAGGTTAATTTTCTCTGTTGACTTTTTATTAAGAATATTTTTTACACCCTGTGTCATGCTATTAATAGGAGCTAAAAAGTTATAGGCTAACCAGATGGCATAAAAAGTAATGAGTGTGGCTAAAATGGTTGCAGAGATGAGGAGAGCATTTTGGAACTCTCTAATTGGTTTTTCAGCCTCTTTAATTCCTTTCTCTGCAATAATTGACCAGTTTAACCCCTCTATGTTTAGTGGTGCATAAGAGCTAAGTACTTTGTTTCCTAGATAGTTCTTAGTAATGATTGTGCCATTTTCACCCTCTGTTGCCAGTTTTACAGCCTCACTTTTTACCTCTTGATTGAGTACGGTACTTTGAATTGACGATATTAGCTTTTTACTGTTCTCATCTATAGTTGTATTGTTAAGTTCCATAAGATAATTTTGAGGGTTTTGAATAATCTCTCTGGCATTGGAACGCATCTTGTAGTCTCTTCCAACTAGGTAGACTTCACCACTCTCTCCTAAACCATCATGTTCCCAGTTTTTGTAACCAGTAGTAATGTTATTGATGTTTTTACTGGAAATTTGTGTGGCTAATACTCCTACGAACTCATTTTTATTATAAATAGGAATGGCAAAAAAAGCTTGTGGGGTATTTAATGATGGCTTGTAGTGTTTAAAATCAGAAGTTTTTACAACACCTTTTTCAGGATGTTTAATGACCTCTCTAACGACTTTAGCTAAAGAGCTTTGAGCATAAGGTCCATTTTGTAAACTGGTGGCAAAATCAGTCTCTTTATCAACAGAATATATAATATGTTGGTTTTGAGCATCAATTAAAAAGAGGTCATTAAAACCTTGATTTTTAACAATCTCTTTTAACGATGTATGATACTTCTCATGAACCTCAGAGTAGTAACTCTTATCGTCAGCTCTCTCTAGTAAATCTTTTTTTCCCAAATCAGATGGATTGTTTACAATATATTGATATTGTAAATATTGTGAGACCACTTTTTTAGGGACAAGGGTTGTGTAACTATACTCTTCAATCGAGTTTTTATTGAGTCTTGGAAGAAACTGATTTTTATAAAATAGATTAAGTTTTTGACTCATATTGTTATCTATGCCTACTTGATAGGTGTCTAGTAGACTAAATCCAGCTGTAAATTGACGCATGGCATTAATAATAGTATGTTCTGATGCAAAGGTCTTCATGAGGTCACGATTATCTTGAAAGTAACTCTCTATCTGTTGGGTTCTTGCAGACTTTAATGAGGTTAAATGGTCATGCATACTTTTGGTTAGTGAACCTTTTCCATACTGTAAGCCCTGAAAACCAATAACACTGATACACGCTACAGCGATACCTAAAATCATCATTAAAAATTTTGATTTTACACTCACCTTATGAAATAGTTTAATATTTCCTTCTCTCATCTATTCTCTCCTCATTTTTGATAACTCTATTCCTATCTGTTGTGGACTTAACGGAATGCCCTCTGCTCTTAGTATCTCTTTTTGACCATCTTTTGAAAGTATAAATTTACAAAATTCATACAGTAGTTTGGGAATAGGTCTGTCTGGTGGTACATCCATATAAAGATAGAAAAATCGGGTCAAAGGATAGGTTCTTTTTTTTATTTCATTAAAGGTAGGACTATAGGTAGGGTAGTGTTTTCGTTTAGATACAGAGAGTGTTTTAACCTTAAAGTTATTAACACCTGCACTTCCAAAACAGATACCATCTCTATCATTAGCTACTTGATTAATGACTTGATTGGTCTTGGTATACTCATCACTTATAATATTTTTCATATTATAGTGACCTCTATGCATCACTTGGTGTCGAAAATAGGAACGTGTTCCTGAGTTTTTGTCAAAAAGATAGATATTTATCTTTTTATCTGCTCCTGTTAAGCTAGACCATGTATCAATGGCTGTAGGATAAGCTCTTTTCCGTTCTACAGAAAATATGGCATCAAGCTCTTCAAGTGTGATGGTCTCTAGTTTGTTAAGCCTATTGACATAGACAGCAATGGCATCAAGCGATATCTTAATCTCTACAGGTGTGTAACCTTTTAACTCTTTAAATGCAGTGATTTCGCGTTCTCGTATAGGTCTACTGGCTGCACCAATATTGGCTTGTTCATTTAGTAGTGCCTGAATACCATCTCCAGAACCTTTAAAATCAAAAGTACTTTGCACATGAGGATAGAGTTTTTGAAATTTAGGAATCCAAATTTTTAAGAGCCTCCCGACATTGGTAGAACCCTTGCAATTTAGACTTCCATGAACAGTGCTTCTATTCTCTTTTGGTTTATAGTTAACTATGCCCTCTAGCAGGTTTGTCTCTGCAGAACTTTTAGTAATAAGTGTTAAACTTAATAAACAGACCAGTCCTACAGTCTGTATTTTTAGTAATTGTATCATCCTCCCTAACCCCTTGTTGTAATTTTCTTTCTCTTTAATATCTTCTAGAATATTAAAATGTGACTATTTTTATAACAATTTTCCTCTGATTTTGTTTTGATTTCCTTCTAACTTTATGGTACAATTTTTCAAGTTAACTTAACTTTTTTAAAGAAAAAAAAAATATAGATTATGTTTATATTTATGCTTTTAGTCAAAAATTATAACATAAAAGAGTAGAAAAAAATATCATTTTTCTTTTTCTACATTTGTTTTGAGATTTTTTTTTGGTTATAATCTTCAGA
>JAHZJZ010000244.1 GCA_022600655.1 Campylobacterota bacterium
AGTCAAAAGCCCAAGGTGAAGAGATGTTAGCCATTCAAGAGCTAAAAGAGATTCGTGCCTTTGCTGATGACCTAGAGCGTCGTGTTCATGACCTTAGACTCTCACGTCAAGTAGCGATGCAGTCACTGCCTAGTATACGACTCATTCAAGAGAATGACAAGTCACTTATCAATAAAATCTCCTCTACCTTGGTCAACACGGTTCCACTGTGGAGAAATCAACTGGCACAAACGGTTACCATCTTTAGAAGTCATGAGTCAGCAAAAGCCCTTAAAAATGCCAATGACCTTACCAATGAACTACTAGAGAAAAATGCTGAAGGGCTAAGAGAAGCCAACCAAGAGATTCGAACACAGATGGAGCGTGGAGTATTTGATATTGAGAGTATTAAAGTAGCCAATACCACACTGATTGAGACCTTAAACGATTCACTTAAAATTGCCGATAATGGTAAAGCTGCTAGAGTTAAAGCCCTAGAGGAGTTAAATAAAACAGAAAAAGAGTTAAAAGATGCCCTATTAGCTACTAAAGCGAAAATGGAAGCCTCTGCAGATGAGACAGTAAAAGATATCACAAACTAAAGGATGAAATAATGGGACTTTTTGATTGGATTTTTGGTCAATTTATTGATGTTATAGAGTGGACAGACAGTTCACAAGATACAATGGTTTACAGATTTGAAAGACACAATAATGAGATAAAATATGGAGCTAAACTCACTGTTCGAGAATCACAAATGGCTGTATTTGTTAACGAAGGGGTTATCGCCGATGTTTTAGGTCCTGGAATCTATGAACTTGAGACCAATAACTTACCTATTATGACCTCATTGGAGCATTGGGATCATAACTTTAATTCACCATTTAAAGCTGAGGTTTACTTTCTAAATACCAAACGTTTTATTGACCTAAAATGGGGAACCAAAAATCCAATTACCGTTAGAGACCCAGAGTTTGCCATGGTTCGTCTTAGAGCCTTTGGAACCTATGAGATACGCATCACAGACCCTAAAACTTTCATGACAGAAATCGTAGGAACCGATGCACACTTTACTGTAGATGAAGTAGATAACCAACTCAGTAACCTTATACTCTCAAGACTAGCAACCGTCTTAGGTGAGAGTGAAGTAGCCGTGCTTGACTTTGCCTCTAACTATGAGAAATTTGGTGATTTCATTACAGAAAAGATATCTCCATCATTTGCAAAGTACGGTTTAGAGCTAACCCATATGCTGGTAGAAAACATCTCTCTTCCTGAAGAGGTAGAGAAAGCTCTAGATACCCGAACCAGTCGTGAGATAACGGGTAACCTAGACAAACATATTCAGTACCAAACAGGTGAAGCACTTGGAAACAGTGGTGAGGGTGGTAGCTCTGCTATGGGTGATATGGTAGGTATGGGTGCAGGAATTGCACTAGGGCAAGAGATGCTCAACAAGATAAGTGATAAAAACACCCCACCTGAACTCCCTACAAGAGATACCACGCTTTATCATATCGCTGTTGATGATGTGAGTGAAGGACCTTACGATATTCGGAAAATACAAGAGCTAATTCAAGGTGAGATTATTAAAGAAGATACCTTGGTTTGGACTAAAGGTTTAGATGATTGGCAAGTAGCAAAAGAGGTACTTAAAAAATATTTTAACAATACCCCACCACCACTTCCATAACCGTGAAATTTCAATCGATAAACTTTACCTGTGACGGTTGTGGGGCTCCACTAAAGTATAGCCCTGCAACAGCTTCACTTCGGTGTGAATTTTGCTCCAGTACCAAAACCATAGAGCGTTCAAATGAGGTGATACATGAGTATGACTTTCAAGAAGCACTAGAGTTTTTAGAAACCCACAATGCTCAAGAGATACATAAAGAGGTTACTTGTAACAAATGTGCAGCCAGTTTTGAACTCACCCCCTACTCGATTAGTTCCAACTGTCCCTATTGTGGTACACCAGCCATTACAGACTTTGTTAAAGAGATTACACCTAAATCTTTACTTCCCTTTAACTTGCCTCATGATATGGCTCAACAAAAATTTAAAAAATGGATAGGCTCACTCTGGTTTGCTCCCAACAAACTTAAAGATTATGTTGATGGCGATGAAAAACTAAAAGGGTACTATCTACCTCACTGGACATACGATGCCAATACCCACACCCACTATAGAGGTCAAAGAGGTGTTGTCTACTATGTTACTGTTGAGCGAACGGTTATTGTAAACGGAAGAGAACAACGTGTACGACAAAGAGAACCACGCATTAACTGGACACCTGTGAGTGGCAGTGTACAGAATAGTTTTGATGACATCACCATTGGAGCCTCCAAAACCATCTCTCATACCATTTTAGACAGTTTAGCCCCTTGGAATACGACTAAACTCATCCCCTTTAACGAAAAATACCTTGCTGGATTTGAATCAGAAGAGTACACCATAGGACTCGACAATGGTTTTGAATACGCCAAAGTAAAAATGAACCACATCATCCGACAAACCATAAAATACGATATCGGTGGAGACCAACAACAGATAAGCTCCATGCAAACCTCTTACCACAACACCACCTACAAAAATGCCCTATTCCCCATATGGACAGCCCAATTCAAATGGAAAGGTAAAATCTACAACTACGCTATTAATGCTCAATCAGGAAAGATTGTGGGTGAGAGACCTTATAGTATTGTTAAGATTGTACTTTTGGTTGGGTATGTTTCTTGGATATCTTTTGCAATCTGTTGCAAAGTTTTTGGAGAGAGTGTAGAGGCTTTATATGGGGTAAGTCCCATAGCGATACAGTCACTGCTTTTACCTAGGTATTTGTTTGCATC
>JAHZJZ010000245.1 GCA_022600655.1 Campylobacterota bacterium
AAACTCTTTTCCTAGAGAGATGTCTTTAGTTGGTAAACGTATCGTTATTGATTGTGCCAATGGTGCGGCGTATCAAGTAGCTCCTACGGTTTTACGTGAGCTTGGTGCAGAGGTGATTGTTTTAGCCAATGAGCCTGATGGATATAATATCAACACCAACTGTGGAGCCATGCATCCTGAAGCATTGTCTCAAAAAGTTATTGAGACCAGAGCTGATATTGGTGTTGCTCTTGATGGTGATGCTGATAGAATTGTTATTGTTGATGAACAGGGTGAGGTCGTTGATGGTGATAAACTTATTGGTGCATTGGCTGTTCATTTGAAAAGTCAGAATAGTTTAGCCAATGACAAAGTAGTCTCAACAGTTATGAGTAATCAAGGGCTTGAAGAGTATCTGAAATCTAATGGTTTAATACTTGAGCGTAGTGATGTAGGTGATAAACATGTCTTAGAGGTTATGAAACAGTCAGGTTCAAACTTTGGTGGAGAGCAGAGTGGACATATTATATTTTCTGATTTTGCTAAAACAGGAGATGGTTTAGTCTCTGCACTTCAAGCATTTGCCTATATACTTGTCACCAATAAAAAGTGTAGTGAGGCATTTGATGTATTCAATCTCTATCCACAAGAGCAAGAGAATATTAAAATATCTACCAAAAAACCAATTGATGAAATTGATGGAGCAGATAAAATTTTTGAAGAGATAGAAGCTTTAGGTATGCGTCATTTGGTTCGTTACTCAGGTACAGAAAATCTTATGAGAATTTTGATTGAGGGTAAAGATAAAAAAGTTTTAAAAGATATGATGGATAAAACAGTAAGTTTCTTTATTAAGGCATTGGCATAATGACACGATATATTACGGTTTTTTTACTGGTTCTCATTGGTACTTTTATTATTGATCAAAATATTAAGACACTCTTTGTTGAGGGTGGATACTATCTTAAAGGCTCTTGTATTGATTTGGAGTTACACTATAACAGAGGTGTGGCTTTTTCAATGTTTGCCTCTTTAGGAGAGCATCTTAAATGGATTCAAGTGGTACTGATTGTCTCTGTACTTGCCTATGTAATCTATGAGGGATACTTAAAACAGTATGCGTTTGCTCTTGGTTTAATTGTTGGTGGTGCTTTAGGTAACCTATATGATCGTTTTACTCAACCAGGTGTTGTTGATTATGTAGCATGGCATTGTGGCTTTGACTTTGCTGTCTTTAACTATGCAGATGTAATGATAGATATAGGGGTAGTTATTATTTTAGTAATGAGTTTTTTAGAGAGTCGAAAAGAGAAAAGAGAAGGGAAATAAATCCCATCTCTTCGGCTATATTTTAGTAAACTATCTCAGCATTTCCATAAAGTTCATTAACTTTACTTTCTAATGACTTAAGAACTTTTTGCTGTTTTAGCATCTTGCCTATATTCTCTTTGGCTTCATTATAAGAGAGTTTCCCCGCAGTTTTTTTATTGAGTAGATAGACTATATGGTAACCATGTTTTGTTTGGATAGGTGTCTTGATAAGCGTTTTGGCTTTTGTTTTATAAGCGGTATTAAAAAGATTCTCTGGAGCCATACCTTCACCAAACCATCCCATATATCCATTTTGTTTATGCTCTTTCGCTATCTTCATAAAAGTTTCATCTATATTGGTATCATCTTTTAATCTATTAATAATCGCTTGTGCATTCTCTTTTGTTTTTACAATAATATTGGCTATTTCAATAGAGTTTGGAAAATTGAATTTATCCTGATTACTGTTGTAAAAATCTTTGATTTCACCATCTTTTATAGACGTAGCTTGAAGTTGCTGTTTTTGATACATAATCAGTGCAATAGAGCCTTTAATATTACGTATCTGCTCATCATTTAATGTCTTACCTGTTGCTTTATTGTACTGTTCTTTAGCTAACTCTTTTTGTTGCTTAAATGCCTCTTTAAATTCAGAACTGTTAACAAAACTTTGTTTTAAAAGATGAGTATGGATTAACTCCTCTTTGATGAGATGTTCCATAAGATTGGCTTTTTTTGTATCATCAAGCTCTTCATATCCTTGAGGAATGATATTGTCTGTAATTTTATGACCATTAACAGTCACCAATGTTTTTGAAAAAAGTAGAGAACTACTCAGTAGTAGTGTGGCAAGTAGTGCGAATAGTGTTTTTTGCATTCTTGTTTGTCCTTGTTTTTTAGTAGTATGTCATTTTAACATAAAAAAGTTGCAAATTGTATAGAACTAATCTATCGTCTCAGCAACAAATGTTTTGGTGACTTTGCCACCAAAACGGTAAATACCTTTTTCTAGACTTACATAGAGTTCATCTCCTGATCTGGGAATGGTTTTAACACTCTCTTGTAATAGACCATCATGATACCCTCTTATAAAACAAGCAACCATACCTGTACCACAGGCAAGTGTCTCATCTTCAACACCACGTTCATAGGTGCGTACATAAAGCGTATCTTTCATTGGCTTACAGATATTGACATTGGCATTATATTTATGTCGTAGTCGTCTCATCTGTTCAACATCAAATGATTCAATATTTTCACGTATCGTAACCAAGTGAGGAACCCCTGTATTGATAAGCCACCATATTTCACCATCTTCATGAATCGCATCAGCAATAACTTCTGGTACGGTCATATCACTGACAACATAAAGACCATTAACTGTTGCTCGAATTACACCCGCACCTGTCAAAAACTCTGCTGTTCCATCCTTTGATATTCCCTTTTCACTGGCAAAGTGTGCCACTGCACGAGTAGCATTACCACACATATTGGCTAGACTACCATCAGCATTATAAAACTCCCATTCAAAGTCATAATTTGGATGGGGAAGTACTACCACCATCCCATCAGCACCCACACCATTTTGACGATGACAAAGTTTAGCAGCTAATTCGCTTCTATCGGCTCTCTCTTGGGCAATAAAAATTATAAAATCATTACCATTGGCTGAGTATTTTGTGACTATCATATCGGTTTTCCTCGTTTATCTATTTTGAGAGATTATATCGAATTATTATGTTTTTGCAAAAAAGTATAGGTTTGTTATTGTTTAGGTTGTGTGGGAAGTTTTTGTTGTCCCAGTTCTCCAGGTTTAACTTTTTTGGGCTGAAATGCAACTTTTGATAAATTTTGAATCATAAAACTTTGTGTATTTTGTCCTGTTGCTTTTAGCAATACAAGTAATTTATTATCTTTTTTATTTTTATATAATTTAAAGAGTTCTATATCAGTTAGAATGGGGTCAATTTCTACGTATTGCTCCGTTTTTAAAGGAAGTTGATAGTCACTTCCCTCTGCTCTTAATAGGGTATTACCCTCTTTGTATACTATCCAAACTACTTTGGCTTGTTCTAAACCATACAGTGAATGTTTGGTCTTTTGGATAATAAGGTGATGAAACTCTTTTTCACTGTTGATACTTAGGTTACCATCAGATTGTAGCATATCCATATAGAGTATTTGACTTCCTTTAATGGAATCTGAAGCATGTTCTAAATGGTGGTATAGGTGTTTGTTGGAAGCACGTAAAATTTCAGAGCTTTTATAAAGTGCCATAAGTACTAAAGATAGTAACATAATAGAAATCAGTACTTCTAGTAGTGTAAAGGCACCTTTTTTTTGTTTCATTAATCTTCCATTATTCCTATACGAACAGCCTCTTCATAAGAGGTGTCACCTAAGATAAGCATCTCTTTTAGTTTATCAGCAATACTTTTCATACCAGCTTTTTTCATAGCAATACGGATTTGATGATCATTAAGTCCATCTTTCATCATGGTTTTAACCTGATCATTCATAACAAATAGCTCTCCTACAGCACGTCTTCCACTGTATCCTGTAAAGTCACACTCTTTACATCCTACAGCCTTGTAGTATGTACTATTATGTGGTAAGTTTAACTCCTCTATGACACTTGCTGGAAGTTCTGTCTGTTCCTTACAATGGGTACAGAGTTGTCGTGTCAGTCGTTGTGCTAGTACGCCAAGTAGGGTTGAAGAGATAAGAAAGTCTTCTATTCCCATATCCATAAGACGACTTAGTGCAGAAGTGGCATCATTGGTATGGAGTGTTGAGAGCATTAGGTGACCTGTAAGTGCAGAACGCAGAGCGATATCAGCTGTCTCACTGTCTCGAATCTCACCAACCATAATAATATCTGGATCTTGCCTTAATATAGAACGAAGTCCCGCAGCAAAAGTTAAGCCTACTTTAGAGTTTACTTGAATCTGGTTTACATTTTCTGCATTATACTCTACAGGGTCTTCTACCGTAATGATGTTTTTATCTGGTGTGGCGATATGCTGTAGACAAGCATGAAGCGTTGTTGATTTACCCGAACCAGTAGGTCCTGTTACTAAAATCATACCGTGTGGATGGGTAAGTAGTTTGTTTAAATCTTGTGTCAAGTCCTCTGCAAAACCTAAGCTTTGTAGCGTAGGGATGTTATCACTCTGCATTAACATCCTCATAACAACACGTTCTCCATAGTAGGTAGGAAGTACAGAGACCCTAATGTCAAGGCTTTTTCCTGCAATAGTAACTTGCGTACGTCCATCTTGAGGAATTCTTTTTTCTGAGATATCAAGGTTTGAGATAACTTTAATTCTTGAGATAACCAATCCTGTGATGTTTTTATCGATGTCTAAGTGTTTCTTTAATGCACCATCGAT
>JAHZJZ010000246.1 GCA_022600655.1 Campylobacterota bacterium
AACAACCAAAGCAATCACCGTATCTTTCTGTTGAGGCAAACTCTTAGCCGTCATCAAAGCCAAAGCGACCAAAGCATTATCATTTATCTTCGCCTCACCATTGGTACGATAGAGCATCCCATTTTTTTGTAAAAACAAGATAAACAGAAACGCCCCAATTTGATATGCTCATTAATTATTGGAACAGTAACCCCAAATAGCTCAGATATCTGTTTCTGACTAAGCCAAATAGTCTCATTCTCTACTTGTGCATCTAATGTTACTAAACCATCTTCATAAATAATAATCTCACTCATAACAATTCCTTGCCAATTTCAATAGCTAAAATAATATCTATTAACCAAACTCACTCATATAAGTACGATAAATCAATGGTACAAAACTCTGTTGCAGTTTAGGGTTGGTTCGGGACTCAATTGCTACACTCTTAAAAAAGGTTTTCCATAACTTCAGGAACTTCTCCTCTTTTGATGAGTATATAGGCTCATCAAAATCAGCTACTTGGTGAATCCCTTTGGACTCTTGATTATGCACAAAAGCCAACCCTCGCTCTATATCGTGGATAATAAACTTCTGATTATTAAACCGTTTAGAGAAGTGTTCTCCAAGGTAGTAGAGTGTATTGAACTTTCCCTCTATTTTGGCGTAAAGGGTCTCATCTTCAAGCTCTTGAAAGCGTACAAAACCTGTCATTCGGTGGTAGTGGCGAAAAAACTCTTTCTCTAAATTTCGTATAGCAAAGACCGAGGTGTGGTTAATGTTTTGTAGCTCCTTTTCATCTTTAAAACCTAAGCGTATAAACTTTAGTAAGTCCATCTCAAAACTCTTGCTGTCACACATAAAGGTATTGAGAATGGTTTGAAGATTTTTTCTACTCCACCATTTTTGTAGCCCTTGTAGTACTTTTAAGGCTTTAGTCTCATCGGTAACCAAGGTATCGACCTCATCAAAAAGAGAGTAACTCAATGCTGATTTTTCGATAACCGTTGGTTTGAGTTTTTGGTAGTAAAGTTCATAGACAATTGTTAAAAAGCCCTCAAAAGTACCATCGTAAACTACTCTCATAACTCCCCCGTGGTTGCACTGTAATTTATATCAAAGAGTGTGGGCTGTTTAGGTTTAGCAGGTTCCAGCAGGGCATATCGAATCTTTTCAGGATAGAGTGCTACCTCATTTTGATACTTGCCTCTGCAGGTTATAAAATATCTAGCCCGTTTTAGAGAGACTCTCAATTTTTTTAAATCATCAAAACCAAGTCGTTTAAATCGTCTCGCTGCAATAATCTTATAGGCTCCTCGTACCCCAATACCAGGTATACGAATCAGCTCCTCTTTAGAGGCTTGGTTTATCTCTATGGGGAAGAGATGTAGGTTATTCAATGCCCAAAAGGTTTTGGGGTCTAGCTCTTCATCTAGGTTTGGATTGGCTTCATTAACAATCTCACTCCAGTTAAATCCATAAAAACGCAGTAACCAATCAGCCTGATAGAGACGATGCTCTCGCAGTAGTGGAGGTTTATTAACCAATGCTGGAAGATTTTTATGGTTATTGACAGGAATATAGGCACTGTAGTAGACCCGTTTAAGCAGAGCTTTGTCGTAAAGGGCTGAGCTAAGCTGTAAAATATCTCTATCACTCTCAGGTGTTGCTCCTACAATCAGCTGAGTACTCATACCTATCACTTTATCGGTTCGCTCCAAGCTTATATCTCTGGCTAGTTTTAGAGGTTGTAGTACTTTCTCTTTGGTTTTGTTGGGTGCTAAAAGTTTGAGTGACTTGTTACTTGGCAACTCAATATTTGAACTTACCCTACTGGCTAACTTAACCACCTCATCAATGAGCTTCGCATCACTTCCAGGGATAAGCTTTACATGAATATAGCCATTAAATTTATGCTCATGTCGTAAAAGTCTAAGGGTTTTAAGTATCAACTCCATGGTATGGTCTTCACTATAGATAATTCCACTACTAAGAAACAGCCCCTCAATATAGTTTCGTTTATAAAAATTTATGGTGATATCTGCTAACTCTTTGGGAGAAAATGCTGCTCGTGGGATGTCATTACCCACACGATTCATACAGTAGGCACAGTCATAGATGCAGTAGTTGGTCAACAGCACTTTAAGCAGAGAGACACACCGACCATCTGCTGTAAAGGTATGGCAAATTCCACTGTTTTCGGTTGCTCCTAGCTCTCCTGTTTTATAGTTATTATCACTCCCACTGGAACTACAACTTACATCATATTTGGCACTGTCGCTGAGAATTTGCATTTTGGTGTAGATATCTTTTTTCATACTCTATTATATAAGGTTTTGAAAAAAGAGATTAAAAATATGTCAAATTGTCATATTTTAAATATCAGGATAGTTCTCAAAAAACCAATAAAAAGCAAACATCAATCCAGGGGTCTTAGCTTTTGAGCTATCAAAAATAAACTCTTTAGCTTCATCTAAAGAAATATAGTCTACTTCTATCTCCTCATCATGGATTCCCCCACCCTCATGAACTTTCATAGTCTCATCAACCATTGCAAAAAAGAGAGACTGTTTGGCTCCACTAATACCAACATTGGTAAAAAAAGAGGTGACTTCAGTGATGTTCTCTAATGCTACTTCATAACCACACTCCTCATCTATCTCCTCTTTGGCTATCTGTTTGAGTGATACCTCTTTATCAACAATTCCTGCACAGAGTTCATAAGTTAACTCATAATCAGGGTGGTGCATATAGACAGGGGCTCTAAACTGCTTAACTAGTACAAAGGCTCGTTTGGTTTTATGGTAGAGTAGAACTGCCACACTATCATGAGACTTAACAGCTTCCCAGCTTTTAGCTATCTCTCCTTGATTATATTGAAGTGTCACAGGTTGTATAAATCGTCCCTCTTCTAGTGGTTTAATGGTAAAGTTAGTGATTTTACTTAACATCTTTAAAACTCCGAAGCCAATACAGACTCCATTCCCTCTTTATTAAGCAGTCGAATAAGATTGGTTGAGCCTTTTTCACCAGTGGTTGAGCCAATGGTAACAATAAACCGTTTATCTACCCCTACTCGTTTCTCATCAAGAATTTTTCTAACAAAATCATAAAGTAGTTTCGTTGGGTTCTTTACGGGTTCCATAACAAAAAGTGGACGTACACCCCAAACAAGATTAAGTTGTCTATGGGTTCGCAATGAATGTGACACAGCATAAATACTCTGTTTTGGTCGATATTTGGAGAGTGTTTGAGCTGACATACCTGAAGTGGTAAAAGGAACCAATGCCTCTTTATCTAAGTTTTTAGCCAACTCTACAGCTGATTTTGAAACAGCATCAGATTTATCAACGGTCTTAAACTCCTTATAGTATGGGTAATCTTTCTCTACATCTTTAATGGTATCGTGTAATACCTCTACAGCTTGTATAGGAAACTTACCAATCGTTGTCTCATCACTTAACATTACAGCATCAGTTCCATCATAAACTGCATTGGCGATGTCACTTACTTCTGCTCTAGTTGGGAAAGGATTATCTTTCATCGATGAGAGCATTTGAGTAGCTGTAATAGAGGGTTTATTCATCTCATTCGCCACTTCTATAATATATTTTTGAATACGTGGAAGCTTCGTCACTCCAAACTCTGCACCCAAATCACCTCTAGCTACCATTACACCATCAGATACCGATAATATCTCTTTTAAGTTGGTTATTGCTTCACCTGTCTCTATTTTAGAAACCACAAATGGGTCAAAATTATGCTTCTCCATAATACGTCTGGCTTTTAAAATATCTTTTTTATCTTGTACAAATGAAAGAGCCACAATATCAATATCATGGGTCGAACCAAAAGCTAAATCTTTTTCATCTTTAGATGTAATCGCAGAGATACCCAGTTTGGTTTTAGGGAAGTTAACCCCTTTTTTAGAAGTTAACTCTCCATCATTAAGCAGTTTAAGTTGTAGAGAGTTTTCATCTTTGTCAATCACCACAGTCTGTAAGGTTCCATCAGCAAAAAATACCTCTTCACCGATATTAACCATATCAATAATTAAAGGATAGGAGAGAGATAGATTAAACTTATCTGCTTCATTCTCCTCTTTTGATAATGTTAGTGTATCACCTTTTTGAAGTTCAAGTACACCATCTATCTTACCAATACGTACCTTTGGACCAGAGATATCTTGTAAAATCGCTACTTCTGTATCTAGGTTTTTTGAAGCTTCTCGAATGAGTTCTATATTGTGTGCATGAGTCTCATGGTC